>JBKJLP010000346.1:0-3208 GCA_046596735.1 Mycobacteriales bacterium
CTCAGTTCGACCGCTGGGCCCGCGCCGCCGGCTTCGCGCGGACCGAGATCCGCCATCTCGCTGGCCCCACGAGCGCCGCAATCGCCCACAAGGACTAAGCGATGAGCCCTCAGCGGCCAGCGCGAGTGGGTCGAGCAGCTACGTGGTCCACCCGGACGACGGATCAGTAGGCGGTGCGAGACTCGCCCGATGCTGTGGATTCCGGAGCCTGATGCGCACGGCGCCCTTCGAGTTCCGCTGGTCGTTGAGGACTTCGCCGCCGGAACGGCGGACCTTCACTATGCCGCCTATGCAGGGGCGGAGGACTTGCCGGGAGCGCTCGTGGCCTCTGTTCGCTGCGTCGTCCTCATCGGACGGCAGGCCGTCATCGTCGAGAACGGCGCCGGGACGGCGGGGGTCCTGCCCGGCGGCCACATCGAGGGCGACGAGACGTGGGAGGAAACCGCGACCCGCGAGGTGGCTGAGGAGGTCGGGATCGAGGTTGACCCGGCTGCCCTCTCCCGTCTGGGCTACCTCCACGTGTACCGATCCCGGCACCCCACCGAGCCCGGCGACGCCTCCGACTCGTTGCAGCCGGTCTACCTTGGTCGCGCGGACAACGCACCCACCGAGTGGGTCGATCTCAGTCATGGACGGCGGCGGCAGGTCTGGCTCGTCGGCGGGTCGGGCGTGGGAGCGCTTCCCGTACGCCCGTGCCACCTGGCCATGGTCGAGCTGGCGCTCGCCGACGGATCTGGGCTATCCCGGCCTGGATGGACTTCTACCTAGAATTCTATATAGTTAGATCATGAGCATGGCTGCCGCTGAGCCGGTCCCCATCACCGAGGCGAGTCGCCGTGGTGTATCCCGGCTCGTCGCTGATGCCGAGCACGGGCACCCAACGATCCTTCGTCGGAGATCCGAGCCAGTCGCTGCGGTGATCAGCTACCAGGATCTCCAGCGGCTACAGGCCCTCGAGCGGGACCTGACCGACGTCGCCCTTGTGCTGGCCAGGGCTGCAACCGACACCGGACACAGGACGTCGCTCGATGAGGTCATCGAATCCCTCGGCTACACCCGGAGCCAGCTCGAGGCCATAGACGAACCCCAGTAGCGGTGCCCACGAAGAAGCGAAAGCCCAGCGGCACCGCCGCTGGCACCGAGACTGAGGTCTGGCTGACAGATCCGGCCATCGAGGATCTGCGCAGGCTCGATGGCGCCCCGCTGGTCTGGGCTTTGAAGAAGATGCTCCTCCTCCAGGTCAACCCACTCGCCGGTGAGCCCCTGCTTGGCTCGCTGATTGGCTATCGCAAACTCGTCGTCGGCAATCGTGACTGGCGCATCGTGTGGCGGACCTTCGCCGACGCCCGGGGTGCAGTCACCATCGAGATCGCGGAAGTCTGGGCGGTCGGCGCTCGCTCGGACAACGCGGTTTACACCGAGATGACTGACCGGGTCGCGTCCCTCGGCGACACCCCCTTGCGCCGGTCGCTAGCCGCGATCATCGACGACCTCGGCAACCGCGCCAAGGGCGTCACAGCCCAACCCCCGAAGACGCCGGTCGGACGGCCAGAGCAGTGGCTCATCGACCGGCTCATCCACACCGCCGGCCTCGCCCCCGGGAGCGTCCTGACCATGACCAGCGAACAAGCCGTGGACGCCTGGACCGACCACATCACCGACGACCGGCGCCGCGGACGGCGTCCGTGACGCTCGCTCACGACGTTGCCTTAAGGGTCGCTGCCCCTCAGACCAGCGAGCTGTAGGCGACGACCCCGCGGCGGATGCCCTCCATCGCCGCCCGGGCGTTTTTCTGTACGGGTGAGCCCTCGGCGACCAAAGCGATCTGGGCGAGGAGGTCCAGCAACTGCTTGCAGACGCGGACAAAGTCGCCGGCGGTGAGGTCCTGGTCGTCGCCGAGCACTTTCTCCAGCGGGTCCCCGGACGCCCATCGCCAGGCCGCCCAGGTAAAGCCCGGGTCGGGCTTGCGCAGGAAGGCGAGCTTCGCGTCGGCCTCCGCCGTGGACAGCCGCGACCACGTACGGGTCATCTCGGTTAGTGCGTTCTGCACGGCCCCGGACGGGACGCGCGGCACCGACTCGTCGGGGCGCCGGTTCTCGTAGACCAGGGCAGACACGACCGCGGCGAGTTCGGCCGGGGTCAGTGCATCCCACTGGCCATCGCGCAGGCACTCGACGACGAGCAGGTCAGCGTCGTTGTAGACCCGGGCAAGCTGCTTTCCGGTCGCGGTCACCGCGTCGCGCTTCAGATACCCCAGGGCGGTCAGCACCTCGCAGACCCGGTCGAACGTCCGGCCGATCGATGACGTCTTACCGGCGACCTTGCGTTCGAGAGCATCGGTATCGGCACGTAACCGGTGCCAGCGCTCGGCCCAACGCATGTGCTGCTCTCGCTCATCGCAGCCGTGTACCGGGTGTCGCCCTAGCGACTTTCGCAGGTCAGCGAGTTCGGTGTCATCAGCCGCCGACGAGCCGCCGCGGCCGGAGCGCCGAGGCTTGTCCGCCCGCAGCCCCAGGTTGCGTAAGGACGAGGCAAGGTCACGCCGGGACTGCGGACTGCGGTCGTTGAAAGCCTTGGGGATCCGCAGATGCGCCACCGCCTCGACCGGCGAGGGGAAGTCGGTCAGTGACAGCCGCCCGGCCCAGCGGTCCTCGGTGAGCACCATCGGATGCACCTCACCGGTCATGCTCACACCGGGGTCGAGCACGACGGCGAGCCCAGAGCGCTTGCCACTGGGCACCCAGACCACGTCACCGATCTTCAGCGCCTCGAGCGACTGGGCGGCAGCCGCTCGTCGCTGCGTCGCGCCGCGCTTGGCGAGATCGGTCTCGCGCTGCTTGATCTGCGCCCGCAACCCGGCGTACTCCCCGACGTCGCCGAGGTCGCAGGTCATCGAGGACGCGTAACCGGCCATCGCCTCGAGATTGCGCGCGACCTGGCGGGCCAGGCCGACGACAGAAGCGTCGGCCTGGAACTGAGCGAAGCTCGACTCCAGTAGCGCCTTGGCCGGTTCGCGCCCCACGCTGCCCACCAGGTTGACCGCCATGTTGTACGACGGGCGGAAGCTGGACTTCAAGGGGTAGGTACGGGTCGACGCGAGCCCGGCGACCTGGCGCGGGTCGAACCCCTGCTGCCACAGGACGACCGCGTGCCCTTCGACGTCGATGCCGCGCCGGCCCGCGCGCCCGGTGAGCTGGGTGTACTCCCC
>JBKJLP010000068.1:0-10943 GCA_046596735.1 Mycobacteriales bacterium
ACCGGTCTCCCGGCGGCGGCGCCGAAGCCTTCCACGCCCGATCCGTTCGGACTCAACCGACCGCGCAGTTAGTCAGAATCTGACCCAAAAGGATCACGCCACGTGCTCCGTTTGGGGCGTACGTTTCTGTCACCACCGCCGCTGACAGGAACGCCTCATGCGTAAGCGCCTTGCCCTCACCCTCGCCACTGCCGTCGTCGGCAGCCTCGCCCTCGTCGCCCCGCCCGCCCAGGCCTCCCACTCGTGGGGCGGCTACCACTGGGCCCGCACGACCACCACCTTCACGTTGAACGTCGGGGCCAACCTGACGACGGCTGACTGGGTGGGTCAGCTCAGCCAAGCTCAGGCGGACTGGAACGCGCTGGCTACCCCGCTTGGCCTCGCCAGCGTCGCCGGCACAAGTAACAAGCGGTGCTCGGCGACGGCTGGCACGGTTCAGGTCTGCAACGGTCGGTACGGCCGGAATGGCTGGCTCGGCCTTGCGTCGATCAACATCACCGGTGGCACGCACATCACCCAGGGCACCGCGAAGATGAACGACACCTACTTCGACACGTCCACGTACAACAACCCGAACGAGCGGCTGCACGTGATGTGCCAAGAGGTTGGGCATACGTTCGGCCTGGATCACCAATCGACGGACGGCTTATCGCAGAACACCTGCATGGACTACTTCTCCAACACCGGCGCGAATGCCGGCTCGACGCTGAGCACAAAGCCGAACGCACATGACGCTGAGGAGCTCGGCATCATCTACGGGCACACGGACTCGACCACCACCTTGGCTGCATCGAGCGGCCGAAGTGCGGGTCGTGACGTCGGCGACGACGCGGCCACGTGGGGCACGGAGATCGAGCGTGGCACCCACGGCGAGTTCTCGATCTTCGAGCGCGACTTCGGTGGCGGCGAGAAGGTCATCACCCACGTGACGTGGGCGCTTGACGCGCCAGCGGGCCGCGCCGGCGCCTAGGTTCCCCGCCGCCTGGCGACGATCACTGCCGGTCTGGGGCCCGCTGTGCGCTCACGATCCGGCGGTGATCGTTGCGGGTGGCAGCGGGGGCCCGCGCTAGCGGCGGTTGCGGGTGGCGTAGTGGCTGAGCAGACCGAGCGCGACCCCGAGCACCTGGAAGCCGGCCGCCGCAAGCAACCCGGCGCGCGGACCGTAGGCAGCCACCAGCCCACCAGCCACGGCTGATCCGGCCGCGAACGCGCCGAACTTCAGCGACGCCGCGGTGGTGACTACCTGCGTACGCATCGCGGCCGGGGAGTGCAGCTCGCGGACCGCCAGGGTCGACGCCAGCACCGGCCCTTCGAGTGCGCCAGCGACGAGGATGCACGCCAGCGCCACGGGCAGGTTCGGAGCAAGAGCGACGGCGCTAAATGCCACCGACAGTCCGGCGACGCCGAGGAAGGCCATCCGCATCGGACCCGTCCGCGGTGCGCGCGACGCGATGGTGAGCGAGCCCGCCATCGCGCCGACCGCAAACGTCGAGAACAGGTAGCCCGCGGCAGACGCGTGAGCGCCCAGATCCTCCGCGAGCAGGGGGAACACCACCGGCAGTGCGCCGAGCCCACCCATCGACAAGGTGGTGGCGATCGTGATCGAGCGCAGCGCGCTGGTGCGCGACAGGTGCTGCAGCCCGATGAGCACGGTGCGCAGCAGCCCCTTGGCGTTCGGGTCGGGCTCGGGCGCCGGCATCGGGACTCGCAGGACGGCGAGCAGGGCGAGGAAGGACAGCCCGGCCGTGACGCCGACCGCGAACGACGCACCAACGGCAGCCGTGAGGATCCCGGCCAAAGCCGGACCGGCGACCCCAGCGACGTTGTAGCTGGTCGCCTCCGCGCCATACGCCCGACGCAACAACCCGGCTGGCACCAGCGGCGCGATGAGCCCGGTGAAGCCACCGGTGAGCACCGGCGATGTGATCCCACACAGCAGCCCGAGCAACACGACGACGTACGACGGTGCGTGGTCGACGGCGAAGAGCAGCCCGATCATCGCGCCGAGCAAGGCCACCTGGTTGGCCGCGAACGCCCGCCGGCGGTGCGGTGTGCGGTCCAGCCAAGCACCCAGCAACGGACCCGTGACCAACGACGGCAGGGTCGACGCAGCAACGACGACTCCTGCCAGAGCGGGGGAGCGGGTGCGCTCCAGGACGAGCAACACCATCGCGACGCGGGCTGTCTCGTTGGCGAGCCGGGCCGAGGTCGAGGCGGTGAAGAGCGAGCCGAGTCCGGGGGAGCGCCAGAGTGGGAGCGCGGGACCGGCATCGAGTTGCGGGTCCGCAAGCGTGGTCACAGTTCCAGGGTCGCCCACTACCGGCCCGTACCCCGTGCCGGGGTGGTGTGAGGCCGCTCACGCTCGCGTCGTGGTGACGTCTGGCAGACTGATCAGCGAGTTCCCGCCGTACGACGGCCCTCTACCCGTCCTCGGCGAGCCCGCACGCTGCTTCCGGAGCGCAACCCCACGCGCACCCGGAGCACACCCACGCATCGCAAGACTGGAGCACAACCCTCTCGTGGCAACCAAGATCAAGCTCATGCGTCTCGGCAAGATGCGCGCCCCGTACTACCGCATCGTCGTCGCCGACGCCCGCACCAAGCGCGACGGTCGCTCGATCGAGACGATCGGCAAGTACCACCCCAAGGAGCACCCCTCCTTCATGCAGGTCGACGCCGAGCGCGCTGCCTACTGGCTGAGCGTGGGCGCCCAGCCGACCGAGGCCGTTACGGCGATCCTCAAGGTCACGGGTGATTGGCAGAAGTTCAAGGGTCTGCCGGCCCCGCCGCCCATGCTCGTCGCCGAGCCCAAGCCGGACAAGAAGGCCCTCTTCGAGGCCGCAGCCCGCGAGGGCATCGACAGCGCCACCGGTGCTGCCACGACCCCGAAGAAGAAGGCCGCTCCCAAGGCCAAGGCCGACAAGGCGGACGACGCTGCCGCCGCTGACGCCCCGGCCGAGGACGCCCCCAAGGCTGAAGAGGCCAAAGCGGAGAAGGCCCCCAAGGCTGACAAGGCTGACAAGGCTGACGAGGCGAAGGCCGACGAGGTCACGGCTGAGAACGCCCCGGTGGCCGCTGCGGCCGATGAGGCCAAGACGGACGAGGCCCCCAAGGCCGCGGCTGACGCCCCCGCTGACGACGCCCCCGCGGGGGAGTAGGTGCTCGAGAGCGCTCTCGAACACCTCGTCCGCGGCATCGTCGACAACCCGGACGACGTCACCGTCGAACTGGTCACCAACCGGCGCGGCCGCACCCTTGAGGTGCGCGTCAACCCGGAGGACCTCGGCAAGGTGATCGGTCGCAACGGCCGTACGGCCAAAGCCCTGCGGGCTGTGGTTGCTGCGCTCGGTGGCCGCGGCGTGCGCGTCGACGTCGTGGACACCGACGAGGTCCGCTAGCTCGTGAACGACGCCGCCGGTGCGTCCGACCGCTTGACGGTCGGACGCATCGGTAAGCCGCAGGGCCTGCGTGGTGAGGTAACCGTCGAAGTCCGCACCGACGTGCCCGAGGTGCGCTTCGCCGAAGGCGCGCAACTGCTGACCGACCCACCCGAGCGGGGCCCGCTTGTGGTCGAGAGCAGCCGCGAGCAGAACGGCCGCTTGATGGTGGCCTTCGTCGGCGTTGCCGACCGATCGCAAGCCGAACTGCTACGCAACACGATGTTGCAGGTCGAGGCCGGCGACGTCCCGGCCAGTGATGACCCGGACGAGTTCCACGACACCCAACTGGTCGGGCTCATTGCGCACCTCACCGACGGCTCGCGCCTTGGCGAGGTCACTGAGGTGCTGCACCTACCGCAGGGTGACGTCCTCGCGATCCGGCGAGACGGCGCCCCCGAGGTGCTCGTGCCCTTCGTCAAGGCGATGGTGCCTGAGGTGGACGTCGCCGGCGGCCGGGTCGTGATCGACCCGCCGGAAGGCTTGCTGGACCTGCCGTGATGCGCCTCGACGTCATCACGATCTTCCCGGATTACCTTGCGCCGCTGGGCGTTTCACTGCTTGGTAAGGCGCAGGAGCGCGGCCTGCTCGACGTACGCGTCCACGACCTACGCCAGTGGACCGACGACGTCCATCGCACGGTCGACGACGCCCCGTACGGCGGTGGCCCGGGCATGGTGATGAAGCCCGAGCCGTGGGGCGCAGCCCTCAACGCTGTCGCTGACGGATCCGGTCCAGTCCCGCGCCTGATCGTGCCGACGCCGTCGGGACGCCCCTTCACGCAGGCCATGGCCCAGGAGCTGTCCGCCGAGCCGTGGCTGGCGTTTGCGTGCGGTCGCTACGAAGGCATCGACGGCCGCGTACGGGAGCACGCCGCCGAGCGCATGCGTGTTGATGAGGTGTCCCTCGGCGACTACGTACTCGCTGGTGGCGAGGTCGCGGTGTTGGTCATCGTCGAGGCCGTCGCTCGGCTGCTCCCCGGCGTGCTCGGCAACGCCGAGTCGCACCGCGACGACTCGTTCGCACCTGGACCGATGAGCGGGCTGCTCGAAGGCCCGAGCTACACCCGCCCACCGACCTGGCAGGGACGCGACGTACCGGCCATCTTGCAGTCCGGTGACCACGCCCGGATCGCGCGCTGGCGCCGCGACGAGGCCCTGCTGCGGACAGCAGCGCGCCGGCCGGACCTGCTGGCCGGTATCGCAGACGCACTGGACCTCCACGACCGAGCGGTGCTTGCCGCGGCGGGGTACGACCTCTCCGACGTCCCGCCGGGGGCTGTGGCACCATAGAGACCTGCTGCGACCGCTCCGCCCTTCACGGGCCTGCGCGTCCGCGGACCTGACCACCACCCATGCCGCTCCGGCAGGCGCTTACGCGCGCCGGGTCGCACGAGGAAAGCGAACACCTGCGATGCACACCCTCGACGCGCTCGATGCCGCCCAGCTGCGCACCGACGTCCCCGACTTCCGCCCCGGCGACACCCTCGACGTGGGCGTCCGGGTCGTCGAGGGCAACCGCTCCCGCGTCCAGCACTTCCAGGGCGTTGTCATCCGTCGCCAGGGCGGCGGGGTGCGCGAGACCTTCACGGTCCGCAAGATCAGTTTCGGCGTCGGTGTGGAGCGCACCTTCCCGGTGCACACCCCGGTCATCGAGACCATCAAGGTCGTCAGCCGCGGGGACGTCCGCCGCGCCAAGCTCTACTACCTGCGCGAGCTGCGGGGCAAGAAGGCCAAGATCAAGGAGAAGCGCGACAGCGTTCCGGTCAAGGGCGCCGCCGCTCCCCAGGCTGCCGCTGCACCGGTCGAGGCCGCCCCCGTGCAGGCCGAGCTTACCGAGTCGTCGCAGGCCTGACGGGGCCTCACGGCGTCGGCCCCGCGTAGGAGATGAGCGACGTGAGTACGACCGAGGAGCACGCTGCCCCGGCGCCGTCGGGCAAGCACAAGAGGCCGGGCGGCTCGTTCTTTCGTGAGTTGCCCTTTCTCGTCTTGATTGCGTTCGTTCTCGCGCTGCTGATCAAGGCGTTTCTGATCCAGGCGTTCTACATCCCTTCCGGCTCGATGCAGCAAACGCTCGAGCTCCGGGACCGCGTGTTGGTCAACAAGCTCGTCTACCACTTCCGCGACATCCACCGCGGCGAGATCGTGGTGTTCAACGGGCTCGACAACTTCCAGCCCGAGACGCAGATCCCGCCGCCCAGCAACGGATTGCAGCGCGTGCTGCGTTCGGTCAGCAGCGCGATCGGGGTCGGGGCGCCGGGGGAGAAGGACTTCATTAAGCGCGTCATCGGCGTGCCCGGCGACCGGGTCGCCTGCTGCACCGATGGTCACGTGACGGTCCAGCCCAAGGGGGCGACGGCTCCCGTACCGCTGCAGGAGCCTTACCTGTTCGAGGACGACCAACAGGTCTTCTGCGAGGCCGGCACCGGTGACGGTGCGTGCCCGGCCGGTGCGCCAGGCGTGCTCGTACCCGAGGGGCGTCTGTGGGTCATGGGTGACCACCGGGGCTTTTCCAGCGACTCGCGGGCGCACATCACCGACGAGAACAAGGGGACCGTCCCGATCGACAAGGTCATCGGTCGCGCGTTCGTCATCGTGTGGCCGCTGGGCCGCGCTTCGGTGCTCAGCGTCCCCGGCACGTTCGACAGCGGCCTGAGCAAAGCGGTCCCGGCCGCGCTCGTCGCCACCCCGTACGCCCTGGGGTTCGTCGGCGCCTTGCCGCTGGCGGCGCTGCGCCGCCGCCGGCGCACCCGCCGCGCCGGCTGACCTCCTGACCTGGCCGCGCGGCCGACCTACGCTGGCCCAGTTATGACCGCACCTGTCGCCCGTCGCGCCGGCCGCGTCCTGCTGGTGGACGCCCGACGACGGCTGCTGCTGTTTCGCGGTGGCGACCCGAAGCTGCCCACGGCGGGCACGTGGTGGTTCACCCCCGGTGGCGGCCTGGACGAGGGGGAGACCTTCGGGCAAGCGGCCGCCCGCGAGCTGCGCGAGGAGACCGGGCTGGCGGTGGACGCGATCGAGCTCGGAGAGCGGGTGCTCGAGCGGCAGACCGAGTTTCGCTGGAACGGTGGCCACTACCTGCAGAGCGAGGAGTACTTCCTGCTACGGATCGACAGCCACCTCGTCGACGAGAGCGGGCTCAGCCCCCTTGAGTTGTCGTGTTTTGTCGAGCACCGTTGGTGGGAGCTGGACGCGCTGGCGAACACGGCCGACGTCATCTACCCCACGGGCCTGCCCGAGCTGCTCAGCACGCTGGGGGTCTGATGGACGTTGCCCTGCGTCCCGTCGTCCGGTCCGAGAACGGGCTATGGGCATTCGAGCGGGTCCTGCAGCGCGCAGGCTTCACCCGCGTCGCCGGTGCCGACGAGGCAGGGCGCGGGGCCTGCGCTGGACCGCTGGTCGTCGCGGCCGCCATCTTGCCGCCGGGACGCCGCGGCGAGGTGCCTGGCCTCGCGGACAGCAAGCTGCTCACCCAGGCGGCTCGTGAGCGCGTCTACGTCGAGATCGTGGCGCGCGCGACGGCCTGGTCCGTCGTCGTCGTGCCGCCACAGGAGGTAGACCGCTGCGGCGTGCACGTGATGAACCTGCGAGCGATGCGCCAGGCCGTCGGTCGGCTGAGCCCGGTCCCGACGTACGCCCTGACGGATGGCTTTGCGGTCACGGGCATGGCGGTGCCAACCCTGGCGCTGTGGAAAGGCGATCGGGTCGCGGCCTGCGTGGCCGCGGCGTCGGTCATCGCCAAGGTCACCCGCGACCGGATGATGTGCGAGCTCGACCGGACCTACCCCGACTACGGCTTCGCGGTGCATAAGGGCTATGTCGTTCCCGAGCATGCCGCTGCCCTGCGTCGGTACGGGCCGTGTCCCGAGCACCGCTTCTCGTACGTCAATGTGCGGTCGGCCGGGGCGGCCGTAGGCCAGACTGGGGCCATGGGCGTCCCGGTGGAGATCAGCGCATGAGCCGCTCATGAGTGCCGAAGAGCTCGAGAAGTACGAGACCGAGATGGAGCTGCAGCTCTATCGGGAGTACCGCGACATCGTTCGGCAGTTCGATTACGTCGTCGAGACGGAGCGGCGCTTCTACCTCGCCAACGCCGTCGAGGTGCAACCGCGGACGGGCGGCGCTGGAGCCGAGGGCGAGGTCTGGTTCGAGTTGACGCTGACCGACGCGTGGGTCTGGGACATGTACCGGCCGGCGCGCTTCGTCAAGAGCGTGCGCGTGCTGACGTTCAAGGACGTCAACGTCGAAAAGCTCGACAAGCCGGATCTGGAACTTCCCGGCACCTGAGCCGGGGCCTGTGGAAAACCTTCGACGGGTCCACAGCCTGTCCGACAACGCCAGCTCGGTCGTGCTCGACCCCCAGCCTCGTGCCCGGAGGTGGTCGGTGTGCGGGAGTCGCAGCAGCTGGGCAACCACGGCGAGGACGTCGCGGCGCAGCACCTGGTGGAGCGTGGGTTCGTGCTGCTCGATCGCAATTGGCGGTGCCGCGAGGGTGAGCTCGACATCGTCGCGCGCGACGTCGACGGCGCCTGCGTCTTCTGTGAGGTCAAGACCCGCAGCACCGCGGCGTACGGCGAACCGTCGGAGGCCGTCAGTGCCAGCAAGGCGCGGCGGATCCGGGCCTTGGCTCTGCGCTGGCTGGACGCCCACCCAGAGCACCGCGGCGGCCCGCTCCGCTTCGACGTCGTCTCGATCGTGCGGCGACGCGGCTGGGCCCCTGAGCTGGTCCATCTGCGCGGGGCGTTCTGATGGCCGAGAGCGCGTTGGCCCGATCCTGGTCGGTCGGCCTCGTCGGCCTTGATGGTCACCTCGTCGAGGTGGAGGCCGACCTCGCTCAGGGCCTGCCGGGCCTGGCGGTGATCGGGCTACCGGACGCGTCGCTGGCAGAGGCGCGCGATCGCATCCGGGCAGCGATCGTCAACTCCGGCGAGCACTGGCCGTCCCGGCGCATCACCCTCGCGCTGTCGCCGGCCTCGGTTCCCAAGCGAGGAAGTGGCTTCGACCTGGCGATGGCGGCGGCGCTGCTCGCGGCCAACGGCGTGATCAAGCCCAGCGACCTGGCGGACCGGGTCCTCATCGGTGAGCTCGGCCTGGACGGCCGCGTCCGCGCCGTACCGGGGATCCTGCCGAGCCTGTTGACGGCCGCCCGGGCGGGGGTCACCCGGGCGGTCGTGCCCGGTGCCAATCTGAGCGAAGCGCTGCTGCTGCCCGACCTGGAGACCGCCGGGGTCGCGACCCTCTCCGATCTGATCCTGCTGCTCAACGGTGAGCTCTACGACAGCGGTGGGGTGACGGACCTGACCGTTTTGGACCGTCCGGCTGATCCTGATTTGCGTGACGTCGCCGGCCAGGTCGCCGGTCGTACGGCGATGGAAGTCGCTGCGGCGGGGGGTCACCACGTCTTCCTGCTCGGCCCGCCGGGAGCAGGCAAGACGATGCTGGCCGAGCGACTGCCTGGGCTGCTGCCCGACCTCGACCTGGACGAGGCGCTCGAGGTGACGGCGGTGCACTCCATCGCCGGGCTGCTCCCCCCTGGTCAGCCGCTGATCACGCGGCCCCCGTTCCAGGACCCCCATCACACGGCCACCGTGGCGGCGGTGGTCGGTGGTGGCAGCGGCGTTGCCCGCCCGGGCGCGGCGACGCTGGCGCACCACGGCGTGCTTTTCCTTGACGAGGCACCGGAGTTCAGGCGGGGCGTGCTCGACGCCCTGCGCCAACCGCTGGAGAGCGGCCGGCTGTCGCTGCGGCGCGTCGGGGGGACGGCGATCTACCCGGCTCGCTTCACCCTGGTGCTTGCGGCCAACCCCTGCCCCTGCGCCTTGGACCGCTGTACTTGCCCGCCGGATTCCCGTCGTCGCTACCTGTCGCGGCTGTCCGGTCCACTGCTCGACCGGGTGGATCTGCACGTCGAGGTGGGCGCGGTGAGCCGTCTGGACCTCGTCACCGAGGACGGCCGCGGTGAGCCGACCGCCGCCGTGGCCGAGCGGGTGGCGTTGGCCCGAGAGCGGTCGACCGCCCGACTGCGCGGCACGCCGTGGCGGACCAACGGGCAGGTGCCGCCGGTGGAATTGCGGCGTCGGTGGCCGCTCCCCGCCCGGTCCACCGGCCCGCTCGATGCGGCGATCGACCGCGGGCTGCTCACCGCCCGCGGGTTCGGCCGCGTGACCCGGGTGGCGTGGACGCTGGCCGACTTGGCCGGGGTCGACCAGCCCGGTCCGGAGCAGATCGCTCACGCGCTCGGCTTCCGGCTCGGCCACCGGGCAGCTGCGGCATGAGCGACGCCGCGCGGCTCGCCCGCGTAGCCCTGTCGCACGTGATCGAGCCGGGCCACCCGGGCCTTTGGGAAGCCGTCAACCGGCTGGGTCCCGAGCAGGTCTGGGCCCTCGTACGCCAGGGTCGACCGCAGCCCTGGTTGTCCGGTCGACTCACGGAGGGAGCCCGCCTGCGGGCCGACGGCTACGACCCGCAGGTCGACCTCGATCGGCTCGAGGCCTGCGGCGGGCGCCTGTTGTGCCCGGGCGACGAAGACTGGCCGGGCCAACGGCTGCGGTGGTCCACCGAGGATCTGGCCGTCGCCCCGCCGCTCGTGCTCTACGCCCGCGGCCCGGTGGACGTGGCTCCCGCCGTGGAGCGCTCGGTCGCGGTCGTCGGTGCCCGTGCGGCCACGGCCTATGGCGCGCACGTGGCTGGCGAACTTGGGCTCGGGCTCGCAGCGCGCGGCTGCGCGGTGATCAGTGGAGGCGCCTACGGCATCGATGCGGCGGCCCACGCGGGTGCCCTCAACGCGCACGGTGCTCCCACCCTCGCCGTGCTTGCGTGTGGCATCGACATCGCCTACCCGCGGGGCAACGGCCGGCTGCTCGAGCGCATCGCGGACCGTGGGCTGGTCCTCAGCGAGCTACCTCCGGGGGCGTCGCCGACCCGGGTGCGCTTCCTGGTCCGCAACCGGCTGATCGCGGCCCTGTCGCTCGGCACCGTCGTCGTGGAAGCGGCTGTGCGTAGCGGCTCGCTGGCCACGGCCGGCCGGGCCAGGGATCTCGATCGACACGTGATGGCCGTCCCTGGGCCGATCACCTCGGCCATGTCGGCCGGCGCTCACGCCGAGTTGCGCCGACCCGGAACGGTCTGCGTCACGTCAGCCGCCGAGGTGCTCGACACCATCGGCCGGCTGGGGGAGGACGGGGTCGGGTCACCCCGAGCGCCAGAGCAAGCGCGGGACGCCCTCGATGCCTGCCTGCGGGCGGTGCTGGAGGCGGTCCCGGTCGGGCCACCCGCCGGCGAAGCCACCATCGCCCGCGCCGCGGGGGTGGCGGTCCTGGCGGCCCAGCAGGCCCTGCCCGCGCTGCTCGTCGCCGGGCTCGTCGATCGGGCCGACGGTGGCTGGCGCCTCACCGCTCTGGGTTTGGGTCGGCCAGCGCGATGAACTGGACCGGCTCCGGTGTGCCGCCTTGACCTGTCTCGCGCGCGGACGACGTCACCCCCGTGACGCTCCGTCAGCGCGCGAGAC
>JBKJLP010000326.1:0-3717 GCA_046596735.1 Mycobacteriales bacterium
ACCGACCTGCCGTTCTGGGATGAACTCCAAGGCGACAGCGGTATTTTGCGCGCGTGGATCCGACGGCATGTTCGCGCCTTCATGGCACGACAAGCAGTAGGTCCGTCGTTCCGCCGCGTCCCACGCGGCCTTCGTGCCGGCAGCCAGGGGCTTGGCACAGCTCGAGCAGGCGTCGGGTCGCCGAAGGGACAGAACCTTCATGAGCGGCATGATGGCGGACATCCCCGGTCGCTGCAGCCGTTCGCGACCGTGACCTCTGCCGAGTCCGACCGTGGGCGCGCGCCCCAAGCGCCGGGGCAGATCCTGTCGACCCACGCCAACCGTGTCCCGTCGTCGCGGGATATCCGCATCTGCCGCGTAGCGCCCCGTCCGTCGCGCATTCCGAGGGCTTCCCCCAGATCGTGGGCAGGTGTCAGCTCCCGCTCGGGTCGCTCAATAAGCCGGCCCACAGGTACATCGTCGCCTTGGTGAAGGCGTCTGCGTTCAGGACGCGGTCGTCCAGATGCCGCTGGTGAGCGATGCCGTCGCCGATCGCAAGCATCATCACGGCCACCTCGACAGCGGGGATGGGGAGCGCGATGCCTGCCTGCTCGCAATGCCGCTCGATGATCTCCGTGATCGCGGCTCGCATCCCGTCGTGTCGTGCGGCGAGGCGCGCCCTCAGGCTGGCATTGCGCACAGCTTGCGGCCACAGCTCGGCGTAGGCGAGCTCCCAGCGGTTCTGTCGCGCGAGCGCATCGAACCAGGCCTGGATCACGCCTTGGGTCTCCTCCTCCGCCGTCGTGGCAAGCAGCTCCCGGACACGGTCGAGCTCCCCCGCGCGCTGCAGCTCAAGGAGTGTCAGGAAGAGATCGGCCTTGTCCGTGAAGTGCGCGTAGAAGGCCCCTCGCGTGTATCCGGCGCGCCCGACAACGGCCTCCACTGTTGCGGCGTTGAAGCCGAACTCGGCGAAGACATCGCCCGCCGCGTCCAAGAGGTGCACGCGAGTCGCCGCCGTGGACTGGGCCCGTGTCGCTCTCTGTGGCTTGTTGACAGCCACTACAGGTCCATCCATATTCACATCGTATCCGAATACATCATGGATGTGAGGCAGGGGTGGGCCCCAGCAGCGTCGCCGACCGGTCTACCCGACGGCTGTCGTCAGTGAGTCGGCCGGGCCTGATTGCGGGCGGCATCACCGCCGCCGTTCTCGTTGCGGTGAGCGGGCGCTACGGCTATCACCGCGACGAGCTCTACTTCCTGGCCTGCGGGCGTCACCTTGCCTTTGGCTATCCGGATCAGCCGCCGCTCGTCCCCCTGCTCTCCCGAGTTCTCGGCAACAGCCTCGTGCTGCTGCGGCTTCCCTCGGCGCTGTCTGCCGGTGCAGTCGTCCTCCTGGCCGGGCTGATGGCGCAGCGGCTCGGCGCGGGCCGGGCTGGCCAATGGGTTGCCGCGGTCTCGACGGCGTTGTGCGGCTTCGTCCTCGGTACCGGCCACCTGTTCAGCACTTCGACCTTCGACCTCCTCGGCTGGGCACTCATCACCTGGCTCGCTCTGCGGGAGTGGTGGGTTCTTGCTGGCCTCGTCGGTGGCGTTACCTTCGAAGCCAACCCCCTGGTCGGCTTCCTGCTGCTCTCGCTGGCGATCTGCCGACCCAGATCGCGTGGTCCGTGGATCGCCGGGGGCCTCGCGCTGCTTCTCGGGCTGCCCTACATCATCTGGCAGGCCCGGCACGGTTGGCCCCAGCTCGACGTCGCGCACGACATTGCCCGCGGCGGTAGCGGTTCTTCGGTCCCGCGGGCCCTGCTGCTTCCCCTTCTGGTGCTGCAGATCGGGCCCTGGCTCGCACCCGTCTGGGTTCTCGGGCTCCGGCGCCTGCTGCGTGAGCCGACGCTGCGGTACTTCGGGCTCGCCTTCCCGCTGCTCACCGTGACGTTCCTGGTGGCAGGCGGCAAGCCCTACTACCTCGCGGGTTTCCTGCCGTTGCTTCTGGCGGCTGGGGCGCAGCCGCTGGTCGACGTGGTGCCACGTTGGCTCGTCACGGTGGGCCTCGTCATGAGTCTTCCGGTGCTCGTCTTCACCCTTCCCGTGATTCCTGAGAGCCGCGCCGCGGTTGTCCTCGCCGTGTACAGCGACGCCGGCGAAACCATCGGATGGCCCAGTTTCGCCGCGCAAGTGGAACAGCAGCGACCTGCGCTCGTCATCACCGAAAACTACGGGCAGGCCGGTGCGCTGCAGCGCTTCACCGACCTGCCCGTCTACAGCGGCCACAACGGCTACGGACTCTGGGGCCCGCCACCCGGCGACGGTCCTGCGCTGCTCATCGGGCTGAATCAGCAGCTCGTCGCCAGTCTGTGCAAGGGGTCGCAGGCGGTCGGGCGCATCCACAGCCCGCACCGTCTCGACAACGACGAGAACGGCACAACGCTAGCTGCCTGCTCCCCACGGGCGCCGTGGGGGCAGCTGTGGCCCAGCATCAGACACATCGGCTAGCACCGACGCGAGCTCCGGCCGCCGATGTAGCTGGACACCAACGGCCACGCAGGCCGCCTCGCAGGGATCGGACGGGCTGTCGTGCTTGCGCCAGGAACATCCGCTTCTGCCGCGGACCGTGTTCCCCGTCGAGGGGCCGGAGCCGCCGCAATTTGCGCCACCGAGCGGGGCTCCCTTCACGAGCCGGCGCTGCCCAGAGCGGGGTCCGGGACGCCTTTTCCAGGACACCGCGTTGTGGGACACTCGGCGCCTGGCGTCGTGCCGTCCGTGAGGCCGCGGCCCACATCTCGGGACCGATCAGGTCAGGCCGCGACTCGCGTGGGCCGAAGCCGCAGGGCGACCGCCCCCGACCTGAACTCGCGGCGATCCACGAGCTCCAGCCGGATGCGCTCGCGCAGGCCGGCGAGCAAGGTCGGGCCGTGTCCGGCAAGTACCGGTTGCACAAGGAACTCGTACTCGTCGATCAGGCCCAGGTCCGCCAACGCCAGGGGGAGCGTCACCCCACCCACGAGCAGACCCTCGCCTGGCTCCTGCTTGAGCCGCTGAACCGCTTGCCCCAAGTCGCCTCGCACCAGCTCGGCATTCCAATCAACCCCGCTCAGCGTGCTCGACACGACGTACTTCTTCGCCCGGTCGATGGTCTCGGCGAACGGGATCTCCCACGCGTCCATCCAGTCAGGCCACGTGCCCGTGGCCGGCTGCCGCCACGCCGACTCCATCATCTCGTAGGTCACCCGGCCGAAGAGGAGAGCATCGGCTCGGCCCATCGCAGCAGTCCAGTAACGCATCGACTCCTCGTCCGGGGGGAGCCCCGCCTCGTGATGGCAGCAGCCGTCGAGCGTGACGTTGATCGAGTATCGGAGTGGCCTCATCTCGTTGCGCTCCCTTGATGCGATGTGCGCCGCCGCGTTCACCGGGCCGTACTCCGACGACTGCCGGGGTCGTTTCTCATCGGCGCCCGCGATCGCACCTCCTCATCATCATGGCCGTGCGATGTGTCGTCGCTGGCGAGCGACAGTGACACGCCCAGAAATCTGCGTTCCAAACGTGGCCGTGACCGGCAGATGGAACGCAGATTTGGGCGGGACAGGCCGGAGCATGAAATCGGCGTTCGAAACGTTGCCCCGGCCAGGGCGGTCTCAAGTGGTGAGCGCGACATCTAGTGATGGAGGTGTTGTTCATGACTCGACGGCCGGTTCCGTGGTCGAAGGTGCGGGTGGCGTTGCGGGCGGTCTCGCAGGGTGC
>JBKJLP010000013.1:0-5103 GCA_046596735.1 Mycobacteriales bacterium
GAGCTGCTCCTCGACTTGGTACGAGTGCACCACGTAGTCCGGCAGCGTCGCGAGCCACTGATCCCGGGGAATCATGGCTCTAGCTGGGTAGACAAGGACAAGCGCGTAGTCGTGATCCAGCACGGCGTCTGCGGCAACAGCGTCTCGCCGCGCGATGCCGTCCTGGAACTGCGCGGCCCGCTCAAGGAGCTCATTCGACATCTCGGCATCATGTCGGCTGCTTCTCCAGGTGTCTAGTGCGCGTCCTAGGGTTGAGTGCATGTCTGCCCTGCTTGGTCACCGCCAGTCCCATTTGTTCGCACCGAACCTCGATGGGCCATCAGCCGCCGCTAGCTCATGACCGCCGACAGCCGACCGCCGACCGCCACCTACCGACTCCAGCTGCGTCCGGAGTTCGACTTCGACGACGCCGCTGCCGTGCTGCCCTACTTACACGCCCTCGGTATCTCGCACATCTACCTCTCCCCCGTGCTGCAGGCCGCCCCCGGCTCGACGCACGGCTACGACGTGATCGACCATTCGCACCTCAATGATGACCTGGGCGGAGCCGCAGGTTTCGAAAGGCTTTCGGACGTCGCCTCCGGGCTGGGTATGGGCATCGTGGTCGACGTCGTGCCCAACCACATGGCGGTGCCGACACCGATCTCGCTCAACGCGGCGCTCTGGTCGGTGCTGCGCTCCGGCCCTGCGTCGCCGTTCGCACGGTGGTTCGACGTCGACTGGGCCGCGCAGGAGCGGTCGGTGCTCATGCCGATTCTCGGGCGGCGGATCGGCGAGGTGGTCGCGGACGGCGAGATCACGCTGGACCATAGCGGCGACGAGCCGGTACTGCGGTATTTCGACCACGTCTTCCCCGTGCGGCCAGGCACTCTGGACCTTCCGCTACCCGAGCTGCTGGACCGGCAGTTCTACCGACTTGCGCACTGGCGGGTCGGCGACGAGGAGCTGAACTACCGGCGGTTCTTCGACATCGACACGCTCGTCGGGGTGCGCGTCGAGGTTGAGCAGGTGTTCAACGAAACCCACGCAGTGCTGCTGGCGCTCGTGGCTGAGGGCCGGGTTCACGGCCTGCGGATAGACCATCCCGACGGCCTCGCCGATCCGCGCGGCTATCTTGCGCGCCTGAAAGCGGCCTCGGGGGCGTGGGTCGTGGTCGAGAAGATCCTCGAGGGTGAAGAGGAGCTTCCCGCCGACTGGCCGTGCGCGGGCACGACCGGCTATGACGCGCTGCTGCAGGTCGGTGGCGTCCTGCTCGACCCTGCGTCGGAGCCCCCGCTCACCGAGCTCTACTCCGACCTGACCGGCGAGCCGGCTGACTTTGACGTCGTCGTCGACGAGGCCAAGCGGTTCATCATCGACCACGGGCTCCAGGCCGAGGTCGTCCGGCTGGTCGAGGTCGCAGCGACGATCTGCCACCACCACCTCGCCCTGCGAGACCACACCCGCCAAGGCCTGCATGAGGCCATCGTCGAGCTCCTCGTCGCGATGCCGGTGTACCGCGCATACGTCGTCCCCGGCGAGCCAGCGCCCGATGAGTCGCAACGGGTCGTCCGGGCGGCAGCGACAGCAGCCCGCGACCGTCTGGCCGAGGATCGCCACGACACCCTCGATCTGGTCGTCGACCTGGCTCTGGGCGTTCACGGCCGCGGCGAGCACCGGGACGAGTTCATGGTGCGCTTCCAGCAGACCTGTGGCCCGGTCATGGCCAAGGGCGTCGAGGACACCGCCTTCTACCGCTGGGTGCGGTTCACCTGTCTCAACGAGGTCGGCGGCAATCCCGCGCGCCTCGGGGTCACGGTCGACGAGCTGCACACCTGGTGCGGCCGCCGGCTCGCTACGTGGCCAAACTCGATGACCACGCTGTCGACCCACGACACCAAACGCAGCGAAGACGTTCGGGCACGTCTGGCCGTTCTCTCTGAGCTCCCGCAGGAGTGGGCCGACCAGGTCATGGCGTGGCGCGAGGCTTCCGCAGCAGTGCGGCCGCCGGCGTTGGACGCCAACGCCGAGTACCTCATCTGGCAGACCCTCGTCGGCGCCTGGCCGATCGACGAAGAACGCCTCACCGCCTACCTGGAGAAGGCAACCCGCGAGGCCAAGCTCCGCACGACCTGGACCGAGCCGGACCGGGAGTATGACGCGGCGGTGCGCGCCTTCGTCCATGCGGTGCTGGCCGACCCAGTCATTACCACCGGCGTCGCGAGCTTCGTCAACCGGCTCGCACCGGCGTGGCGGTCGAATGTGCTCGCGCAGAAGCTCCTGGCCCACACCATCCCCGGGGTGCCGGACACCTACCAGGGATGCGACCTCACCGACCTGTCACTGGTCGACCCCGACAACCGCCGCCCGGTCGACTATGTGGCCCGACGTGACCGGCTGGCCCGGCTGGATGCCGGCGAGGCATCCCGCGACCTCGACGACGAGAAGCTGCTCGTCGTCTCGCGCTCCCTGCGACTGCGCCGGGCACACCCCGAGTGGTTCGGCGCCAGCTCGACGTACCAGCCGCTGCCCTGCACCTCGCGGCACGCGGTGGCATTCGTGCGCTCCGGAGAGGTCGTGACCGTGGCCGCCCGGATGTCTCTGGGGCTGGGCGCGGCGTGCAACGACACTGTGGCCTTGCCTGAGGGTGAGTGGCAGGACCTGCTCACCGGCTCGACATACGAAGGTCGAAGCAGGATCGGCGGCCTCCTCGGCGAGCTGCCGGTGGCTCTGCTGGTCCGCGCGAACCAGGAAGGGCTGGTTCTCTCGCCGTGACGCTCCTGCAGGTGTGGGCCCCGGCGGCTCGGTCGGTGGCCGCGTTGGTCGACCGGGAGACGGTGCCCCTCGTGTCTGGCGAGGGCGGGTGGTGGCGTGCCGACGCGCCGTCCGCCGTTCATGGCACCGACTACGCCTTTGTCCTCGACGGGGACACCACCCCCCTGCCTGACCCGCGCTCGCCATGGCAGCCGGATGGCGTCCACGGCGCCTCCCGGGTCTATGACCAGGACCGGTTTGACTGGTCCGACGGCAGCTGGCGTGGGGTCGTGCTGCAGGGTTCGGTGTTCTACGAGCTACACATCGGCACGTTCACGCCCGAGGGGACTCTTGACTCAGCCGTGGAGCGACTCGATCACCTGGTCTCGTTGGGGGTCGACATGGTCGAGCTGATGCCGGTGGCTGCGTTCCCGGGCCGGCACGGCTGGGGCTACGACGGGGTGCACCCGTACGCCGTGCACGAGCCGTACGGCGGTCCCGACGCGCTCAAGCGGTTCGTCGATGCCTGTCATGCCCGGGGACTGGGCGCCTGCCTGGACGTCGTCTACAACCACCTCGGGCCGTCTGGCAACTACCTGCCACGGTTTGGGCCGTACTTCAGCGAAAAGCACCAGACGCCGTGGGGTTGGGGCGCCAACCTCGACGACGAGGGTGCCTTCGAGGCACGGCGCTGGATCGTCGACAACGCAGTGATGTGGCTGCGGGACTACCACGTCGACGCTCTCCGTCTCGATGCCGTGCATGCCCTGGCCGACGACTCACCTGTGCACCTGTTGACCGAGCTGTCGCGCACGGTCGACGCCCTGTCCTGCGAGGTGCGCCGGCCGCTGACGCTGATCGCCGAGTCGGATCTCAACCAGCCGCTGACCATTACCCCGGTGGAGTCGGGGGGATACGGCATGACGGCGCAGTGGAACGATGACTTCCACCACGCGGTCCACGCGCTGCTCACCGGGGAGGGCCAGGGCTACTACGGGGACTTCGCCGCGGAGCCCTACGCCGCCCTCGAACGGACACTGACCGGTGCTTTCTTCCACGCCGGGACGTACTCGTCCTTCCGGGAACAAGACTGGGGCACCCCTGTCGACCGTGCCCGGACGCCCGGATGGCGGTTCCTCGGCTATTCGCAGACCCACGACCAGGTGGGTAACCGCGCGGTGGGCGAACGGCTTTCGGGACTCGTCTCCCCCGGGTCGGCCCGGATGGCGGCTGCGCTCGTGCTGACCTCCCCGTTCACGCCCCTGCTGTTCATGGGTGAGGAGTGGGCGGCCTCGACGCCGTGGCAGTACTTCACCTCCCACGAGGAGCCCGACCTCGCCGAGGCGATCCGGATGGGTCGGCGCCGTGAGTTCGCCAGCCACGGCTGGGCGGAGGACGACATCCCCGACCCTCAGGACCCGTCGACAGTTGCGGTGTCGACCCTGGACTGGGCCGAGCTGTCGACACCTGCCCACGCGAGGATGGTGTCCTGGTACCGCTCTCTATTGGACCTGCGCCGGACCGAGCCCTGCCTGTCGGACCCGCGGCTCGACCGGGTATCGGTGACCTCGACGCCGTGGCCCGTTGGGTCGTCGTCACGCGCGGATCGCTGCGGGTGATCTGCAACCTGGCCACGGAAGCGCAGGTCGTGCCGCTGGATGCCGACGTCGTGTCGGTGTTGCTGACGTCGTGGGACGGCATCCTGGAGATCTCGCCACCCGAACTGCCTTCGGAGTCGGTCGCCGTCGTCCGCGTGGCGGGCCCGGACGCCTGACAGCCTGGCAACGTCACGCCCTGGGCCGGAGGCTGGCGGAGCGGCGGCGTCGGCGCAGCGTCGGAAACAGCGCCGGAGGACGCAAAAGGCCAGAGCCAACGTGTGGGCTCTGGCCTCGGGGCGATGACGGTTACGTCTGGTCGCGGATCGGTCGTGGGGCCGGCTCGATCACGTCAACCAGGCGGCGGCTCTTGCGTTCGATGTCGCGGACTCGCACGCGCGCAATTTCGCCGGTAATGGTCGGAGACAGGTAGAACAACACGATAAATCGCTCTTCTTTCAATCGTCGTGGCGGTGAGGCAACTGCCCTACCTAACGATATCGGGTGCTTAGCAGGTGAAATGACCAATGAACAGGGGGCCAGGCTTGATCTTGGTCACACTGACGGTCGGGTCGAATCGGCTGGGGTCGAGACGTCCTGACTACGCGCTTTGTGGGATCTCGCTGCCGCGCCCTTGGCATACGGTGGGGGACCCGCACCTTGGTCAAGGAGGATCACATATGCCCGAGTTCATGGATGTCCACCGAGGAATGGTCGGAATCACCGCCGACGGCTTGCTCGAGGCTCACAATGCCGACCTCGCCATTCAGGGTGA
>JBKJLP010000037.1:0-3627 GCA_046596735.1 Mycobacteriales bacterium
CGGTGACCGGGGTGGAGCGCACGAGTTCCGGCTGGGACGTCACCACTGAGGACGGCAGCGCTGAGTCCTACGACGCCGTCGTGGTCGCCAACGGCCACAACTGGGACCCGCGTTGGCCCGAGCCCGCCTACCCGGGGACCTTCACCGGCTCCCAGCTGCACGCCCACGACTATCGGGTCGCAGAGGTCTTCCGGGATCGCCGGGTCCTGGTGGTCGGGATGGGCAACTCCGCGATGGACATCGCGGTCGACGCCTCGTACGTCGCCAGTGGACCGGTGCTGCTCTCGGCCCGCCGCGGCGTGCACATCGTGCCGAAGTACCTGTTTGGGCGAGCGGCGGATGCGACGGGCGGCGCACTGTCCGTCCTGCCGTGGAAGCTCCGGCAGCGCCTCGCCGAAACCCTGCTCCGGCTGGCCGTCGGGCGACCGGAAGGTTACGGGTTGCCGGCGCCCCGAGGCGGGCTCTTCCAGAACCACCCCACGATCAGCGACACGATCCTGCACCGCCTGACCCATGGCGAGGTCGAGCCTCGGCCTGGCATCGAACGGTTCGACGGCGACGCGGTTGTGTTCACCGACGGACGCCGCGACAAGGTCGACATCATCGTGTGGGCAACCGGCTATCGCGTCACGATTCCGTTCCTCGGGTCGCGCTGGCTCGGCGACGATCTCGAAAGCGTGCGGCTGTACAAGCGGGTGTTCCACAGTGAGGACCCGAGCCTGGCCTTTGTCGGGCTGATGCAGTCCACCGGTGCAGCACCGCCGGTTGTCGAGGCCCAAGCAAAGCTGGTCGCCGGCTACCTCGCCGGCACGTACGCCCTACCGACGGCCGCTGAACAGCGGCGGGCCGTAGACGACGCGCTGAAGGCGGCGATCGACCGGTGGGGGGCAGACCGTCGCCCGATGATGCGGATCGACTTCGACGCCTACTGCGCGGAGATCCCCCGCGAGATCGAGGCCGGACAGAAGCGTCGACGACGCTCGGTCGGTCATGCGTTCGCCCCCGCGACAACACAGGAGAGCAACGCATGAGCAAACTCAAGAACGCCACTGGCCTGCGCGTCCTCGTCACCGGAGCCTCCGGCACGTTCGGTCAGGCAATGTGCCGACGCTTCACCGATCTCGGCGCGCAGGTCGTCGGCCTCGACGTCAGCCCCAGCCCGGACGCGAGCATCACCGTCCTGCCCTGCGACCTCACTGATGACACCGCCGTCGTCGATGCTGTCGCCAGCGCGCTCGAGCGGCTGGGTGGCCTCGACGTCCTCATCAATAACGCCGGAATCGGCGGACCCGCCCCGGCCGAACGCGCGCCAGGCGTCGAAGTACGACGCCAGCTTGAGATCAACCTGCTCGGGACGTGGCGAACCACCGCTGCCTGCGTGCCGGCACTTGTCGAGTCCCGCGGGCGGGTTGTCATGCTGGCCTCGCGGATGGCGGTGATGCAGCTGCCGCTGGCCGCCGCGTACGGGGCCTCCAAACGAGCGATGGTTGCTTACGCCGATGCGTTGCGCCTTGAGTTGGGCACGCACGTCGGCGTCACCTGCGTCTACCCGTCTGCCGTCCGCAGCCCCATCCACGACTCCACCGCGGAAGCCGGCTTGTCCCTCGAGGGCGTCAGCCAATTTGAGCCGCTCGACGGTGTCGTCGACGCGGTGCTCCGGGCGGCGATCGGTCGCCGCGTCCGGCGGGATCTGCCGACCACCCGACGAGGCGCGATCGAGTTTTTCCTCGCCCGCCACGTGCCGGCACTCACCGACCGCATCGTGGCGCGCACGCTCGCTGGCAGGGTGACGTCGGGAGCCTTCGGCGATGCTGAGTTAGCAGCCCCGCTGGTGGCCCGTCACGCGCAGAAATCCTGACGCGTCACACCGTACGACCGGAAAACGCGATCAGGCGCTGCATCGGCGTCGCGTCCGGGCCGGCGTCCTGCTCGGCGGCCCAGGAGTCCCCGTCCCGCATCTCCGGGGCGATGGCCTGTCGCGCGAACGCGTCCACGTCGGCCACGAGGCCGTCGTCCAGTGGCCAGTCCTGACCGGTCGAGGTGGCCAGGTCCCACCCGTGCACAAGCCCGTCGAAGGCGACCAGCCGCGCGAAGATGTCACCCGGCATCTCGCCACCCGGCGTCGTGACCGTGCGGTCGAGCGCACCCTCTGACTGGACCGCCTCCAGCAGCCCACGCATGGCCACATCGAAACTGGCCACCTCCTCGCCCGGCCCAGGCTCTTGCCCGTCCTCCGGGGGTGACTCACCGCGGAACATCGGCGCAAAGGCTGAGCCCAGGCCGGTCATGTGGCCGAGCACGCCCGCCACGGTGAACGCGGCGCAAGGGGTTGGCGCAGCGAGCTGGTCCGGTCGGATACGGCTCGCGACCGCCCGCAACGCCGGGATGATGATCGCCAACTGCTCGTCGCCACGCATAGCTGCTCCTGGGACTCGGGAGGTCATCCTGCGCCTAGCCTGCGAGCTTGGCGAGCATATGGTCCATCACAGCGGTGTGCTCGACCTGCGGGCTGAAGAGCACGACCTCGGCGTCGTCCACGACCCGGACGCTGTGCCCCGCCGGCCAGTGGAAGAGGTCTTGGCCGCTGTTGGTCTCCTCCGTACCGTCGGCGTACGTGACGATCACCTGTCCGGAAATGACGAAGCCCCAGTGCGGCGCGTGGCAGACGTCATCGTGCAGGCCCTGGAGCAGCGGGGCGATGTCGGCACCCGCGCCGAGCGAGAAGTACTCCGCTCCCATCGCGCCGTAGCCAGAAGCGTCGCCGAAGTCGGTCTTCTGGCGCGCCTTCGCACCCGGGATGTCGATCTTGGTCGGGATGTCGTTCTTCGTGATGCGCATGGTGTCCTCGGCTCAGTGAGTCCCCGTTGGCCGATTGGCCTGTTGGAGGGTGATGACGTCACTGAACATCCGGCGAAACGCGAGCACTAGTTCGCATACTGAACCGCGTTAGGGTCAGCCATGGCGGCCTACGGTCAGTACTGCCCGATCTCGCGTTGCGCTGAGTTGCTCGGAGATCGCTGGACGATCCACATCATCCGCGACCTGCTGACCGGTTCGAGCCGCTACAACGAACTGATTCGCGGCAATCCGGGCCTGTCTCGCGCCTTGCTCAGCAAGCGGCTGCGGCAATTGCGTGCGGCAGAGGTGATCGAGCAGACCGCGGCGGGAACGTATGTCCTGACCGAGTCGGGACGCGCTTTGGAGCCGATTGTTTTCGGGCTGGCGGCCTGGGGCGCGCAGTGGATGTTCGGGGATCCACTGCCGGAGGAGCTGGACCCGGACATCCTGATGTGGTGGCTGCACCGCCAGCTCGATCCGACCGACCTGCCACGACCGCGCTTCACCGTCTACGTGCCTTTCACCGATCACCGCAAGCGGTACTGGATTGTGGTGGAGCAGGAGCCATCGTTGTGCCTGGTCGACCCAGGCTTCGACGTCGATGTCACCCTCAGCACCGATCTGCGGTCGCTCTACCGCACCTACCTGGGCCACCAGTCGCTGCTGACCGCGCAACGCAACGGCGATATCGCGGTATCGGGCTCCAAAGCAGCCGTACGCGCCTTCTTCGAGGCCTTCCGCCAATCCCGGGTTGCTTCGCTCGTGGCGGCCGGACAAGCTAATCAGGTG
>JBKJLP010000084.1:0-3398 GCA_046596735.1 Mycobacteriales bacterium
CAGGCGGCCGGCGGTGTCGACGACGACAACGTCGTGGTGCATCCGTCGGGCGTGCTCGATGCCCTCGCGTGCCGCGGCGACCGGATCGCCGACTCCACTGCCGGCGTACGGCGCGAAGACGTCGACGCCAGCCTGTTTGCCGACGACCTGCAACTGCTGCACCGCGTTGGGGCGCTGTAGGTCGCAGGCCACGAGCAGCGGTGCGTGCCCCTGCGCCTTGAGCCAGACACCGAGCTTGCCCGCGAGCGTCGTCTTTCCGGCACCCTGGAGTCCGGCCAGCATGATGACCGTCGGCGCGGTCTTGGCGTAGCGGATCAGCCGGGTCTCGCCGCCGAGGATCCCGACCAACTCCTCGTTGACGATCTTGATGACCTGCTGCGCCGGGTTGAGCGCACCGGACACCTCGGCCCCGCGGGCGCGCTCCTTGACGGCCCCGACGAATGCCTTGACGACGGGCAGCGCGACGTCAGCTTCGAGCAGCGCGATGCGGATCTCGCGCGCTGTCGCGTCAATGTCGGCCTCGGAGAGCCGACCCTTGCCGCGCAGGGACGTGAAGACCTTGTCGAGCCGGTCGGAAAGGGTGTCGAACATCGGTCCTCAGCACGTCGGGGGCAGTCACCCCAGCCTAGATCGCTGCGATCCCCCTCGCCGCTGCCCGCCGGTCCGTGCAGCGCGAAGCCGGCTTGGCCGTCGGGAAGCGGATAGGTGCTGGTGCCACGGTCATCGACCTTGCTCTTGTCCCGTCGTCTGGCAGCGGCCGGGTCGTCGTTCAGGGCTGCGGCGCGCAGCATCCGGCGGAGCTCACCGGGGCGGGGCCAGTCCCGGCGGGCTCGGCACTTCGCCAGGACCAGGTCACGTACCGCGGAGAAGGTGACGAGAAGGTCATACCAAGAACCTACGGGCAGGGTCCGACAGTTTCGGCGTCACATTCCCAGATGGAGAAAGGGTTTTTCTTACCTACAGGGCGCCCGAGGGTAACTCCCTGGACACGGCTGCCACAGTGCGGGCATGGAATTGGTCCGCCCTGCCCTCGAACATCTCCCGCGCTACCGCGCGGCACTCGAGCGTGCCTGGAGCCCCAACACCGTGAATGCCGAGGCATGGCGGTCCGAGCTCGACCAGATCGACACCGACCCGGCCGCCTTCCTGGCTTCCCTGCACGACCCCGAAGGCAGTGGCGAGCCGATCACCCTTCCGGACGGTTCCGTCGCAGCCAGGTTGCCCGGGTATCGGCGATGGATCTGGGACCACGACTTCAGCGGGAGCATCGGCCTTCGCTGGCAACCCGGCACGGCAGCGCTCCCCCCGCACGTCCTCGGACATGTGGGCTACGCCGTCGTCCCATGGAAGCGGGGTCGCGGGCTGGCAACCGCCGCGCTTCGTGAGCTACTGCCTGAGGTCCGCAGCCTCGGCCTGCCGTACGTCGAACTCACCACGGACGTAGACAACGTGGCATCGCACAGGGTCATCATCAACAACGGCGGCGTGCTGATCGAGCGCTTCGCCAAACCGCCCGCGTACGGATCGACTCTTCCCGCACTTCGCTGGCGGATCGAACTGAGCTACCCGGACGCGTCCTGAGACCCGGTCACGACAAGGCAGCCAGCACCGCCGCCTTCACGTCGTCCCGCTTGTGCCCCTCGGTGATGCTCGGGACGTAGAACGCGTCCACCACGTCGGCCCCCAGCGTCGAGATGTGAGCCGTACGCACGTCGAGCCCGCACTGCTCCAACGCATGCGCGATCCGGTGCAGGAGTCCGACGGCGTCGGGCGCACGGACCTCCACAACCGTGCAGGTATCCGACGCGTCGTCCACCAACGCGACCGTTGGCGGGGCCACCGGGTTGGGCGTGCGAGTGGCATAGGCGGCGTCGCGCGCAGCCAACCGCTGCTCGAGGTCTAGGCCGCCCTCGACCGCGCGACGCAGATCAGCCCGCACGACGGTCCAGTCCGGCAACGAGCCGAACCGCGGCGTCACGCGAAAGACCGTCACCGCAAGCTCACCCCGCGAGAAGGCAGAGGCCGAACGCACGTCGAGCTTGTGCAGCGCGAGGACGCCAGCGGACAGCGACAGCAGCCCAGGGCGGTCCGGCGCGACGACCGTCACCTCATCCTCGCGAACCTCCAGCGACAGCACGCCCCCCTTCAGCATCGCTTCCTGCCAGGGCGCCAGCTCCGCCCCTGCCGGAGCCTCCGCTCCCGCCAGCAGGTCTGACGTGCGGGACACGAGCTCGGCGACCAGGCGGCCCTTCCAGTCTGACCAGGCCGCCGGACCGGTCGCCGCGGAGTCCGCCTCGGTCAGGGCATGGAGCAGCTCGAGAACCTCCGTCGAGCGCACCGCCTCCGCCACGCGACGAGACGTCGCCGGGTCGGCGAGGTCGCGACGGGTGGCGACATCGGGCAGCAGCAGATGGTGCTGCACCATCGCGACGAGGATCCCCGCGTCGAACGGACCCAGTCCCATCCGGGGCGCAATCTCAGCGACCATCGCCATCCCGACCTCGGTGTGGTCGCCAGGTCGACCCTTGCCGATGTCGTGCAGCAGCGCGCCGAGAAGCAGCAGGTCCGGCCGCGCGACCCGACGGGTCAGCGCGGCCGCCTCCGCCGCCGTCTCGACGAGGTGCCGATCAACGGTGAAGCGGTGGTAGCTGTTGCGCTGCGGCTTGCTGCGCACCTGCTCCCACTCGGGGAGCAGCCGAGACATCAGGCCCACCTGGTCGAGCGACTCGACGACCGAGACGGCCCGGTGCCCGGTAGCCAGCAGACCGACGAAGGCATCCAGCGCCTCGGCCGGCCAGGGGGCGGGGAGATCCGGACATTCTTCGGCCAGGCGTTCCAGGGCTCGGGGCGCGATGGGGAGGTCCGCGACGGCGGCCGCCTGGGCAACCCGCAGCACCAGCACGGGGTCGGTGGTGTCGGCGTCGCGAGCCAGGACGACCTCACCGGACTGCTCCACGACGTCGTCGGCCAGCGGCTGCCGCACCGAAGGAGCAGGTTTGCGGCTCAATCCGCGCCGCTTGGGCACCGGTGCGAGCACCCGCCGCCAGGTGGCGTCCGATGCGTACGCAATCGTGCGCGCCGCGCCGGAGACCGCCGACATCAGTCGATCAGCGTCGCGGTAACCCAACGCCGATGCCACCGCATCCTGCTCCTGCATCGCGAGTCGGTCGACGCTGCGGCGACCCGCCCCGGCCGTTCGACGGTGCAGCTCGCCTCGGACGTCCAGCAACACCCCGTACGCCGCGTGCACGGAAGGACTGGGTGCATCGGCCACCTGCGCTACGGCCAGGGCGTGCAGCGCATGCACGTCGCGCAGCCCGCCGCGGCCCTCTTTGAGATCGGGCTCGAGCAAATAGGCCAGCTCTCCCGCGATACGCGCGCGCTCCAGTCCGAGCTCG
>JBKJLP010000272.1:0-6491 GCA_046596735.1 Mycobacteriales bacterium
CGCAGGTAGCCGGCGTTGGTCGCCGTCGCCGGGTTGGGCTTGCTCCACGACTGATAGCAGGCACGGCCGGCGAACTCCGCCAGTGCCTCGCCGCCGCCCGTGTCGGTCTCCCACGGCACGTCCGCCGGCGGCTCGAAATGCGTGTAACCAATGACCTGGACCTTGAGCGGCGCGAGCGCGGGCACGTGGACTCCGTACGACGTGACAGGGGCCCTCTGCGGCGGGGGAAGCCGGGCCTGGGGCCAGCGTAGCGACGGACCGGGCCGGGTCCTGTCCTTGACACGCGGACACTCATGACGTCATGGTGACGTCATGACGACATCAGCATGGCGGCAGCCGTGGACCTGACCCCGCACCTCGAGGCCCTGCGTGCCGACCTGCTCGCCGCTGCGGCCGTGGGGGGGCCGGAGACCGCCCGGGCCGCGGAGCTGCTCGGCGCTGCGGTCGAGCCCTCGCTGCGGCTGCTGCTCGTCGACCTGCTGACCGACGCCGCTACCGAGCTCGCCCCCCAGCTCGGCGGCACCCCCGTCGAGGTGCGCATGCGCGGCCGCGACCCCGAGCTGGTCGTGACGGCGCCGAACGCAGCGCCCACGCCCGAGCTGCCGGGCGAGGACGAGGGCACCGCCCGCCTGACCCTGCGGCTGCCCGAGCGGCTCAAGGCCCGCGCGGAGACCGCTGCGGCCACCGAAGGCGTCTCCGTCAACGCCTGGCTCGTCAAGGCGGTGACCCGCGCCCTCGACCCGGCCGGTCCCCGCAGCCCCTGGACCTCCGGCGGACCCGGTCCCCGCCGCCTCTCCGGCTACGGCCGGGCCTAGTCCCTCCTGACAGGAGCACCGCATGACGTCGTACGACGTGCACGGCCACCTCACCGCCCGGGTCCGCATGGGTCGGGGCCGGCTCGAGGTGAGCGCCTCGACCGGCGAGACCGCCCAGGTCGCGGTCTCCGCCCTCGACCCTGACGACACCGACGCGGTGCGGGCGGCGCAGGAGGCGACGGCCGAGCTCACCGGTGACCAGCTGACCGTGGAGGTGCACGGCCGCAACGAGCACCGCGCGCCGCCCGTCCTGGTCGTCCTCACGATCCCGATCGGCACCGGCCTCAAAGCCACGGCCGGTGACCTCGACGTCGCGGCCGGTGTCTCCCTGGGGGACGTCGCGCTTCGCCTGGGCAACGGGTCCGCCGAGCTCGCCGACTGCGCAACCGTCGACGTGAAGGCGGGCAACCTGTCGCTGTCGCTCGGCGATGCCGACCAGATCACCGTCGCCGCGGGCAACGCCGAGATCAGTGCAGGCGACGTGCGCGACGCCCGTCTGCGCTCAGGTGCCGGGTCGATGTCGCTCGCCTCCAGCACCGGTCGAGTCACGGCCAAAGGCGGGCAGATCGAGCTGACGATCGCCAGCACCGCGAGCGGCGAGGTCGACTTCCGCGCGGCCTCCGGGTCCGCCACTGTCGGCGTCGCCGTCGGCACCGACGTGCACCTCGACCTGGTGAGCGCGGTCGGCGATGTCACCTGCACCCTGCCGGTCGCGTCGGAGGCGCCGCCAAGCGGCGCCACGCTCGCACTGCGGCTGCACACCGGCGCCGGTGACCTGCGCGTCCACCGCGCCGGTGAGGAGCCCCCGCCGCCCAGCGACCGCGGCGCAGGCCGCGGCTTCCCCGACATCGGCCGGATGGTCGAGGACGCGATGTCCAACGTGCAGGTCCAACTCGACCGGGCCGGTCTGTCCGGCATCCGCATCGATGCCACCGGCGACCGGTCCCGCCCCCGCTGGGCCGAAAAGCTCGAGAGGGTCGTCCGCAAGCACGCCGGGACCACGACGACGCGCTTCGTCGGGGATGCCTGGGACGTCGAACCCGGCGAAGCGGAGAACCGGACCTGGATCGACGGCCAGCGACTCCCCGTCGACGACGCCGTCTCGCAAGAGCAGGCGCAGGCGTTGCGGGCCGCCGGATACGACGGCGACCTGGTCGCCGAGCTGCCGGTTGACGGTCCGTGGCCGGTGGCCGAGCTACTGGTCGTCTGCCGCGCGGGGCTGAAGGACGTCATCGAGTTGGTCCACCAACTGCCGGTCGACGGCCCGTTCTCCCCCGCCGGCCTCGCCGAGCTGGTCAAGGACGGTCTGGCTGACATCGTCCGCCGGATCCAGGCCGCTGATCTCCACGGACCGATCGACCCTGACGACCTGATCGCCCGCTTCGGCAGCGAGTCCGTCTAAGTCGCCGCGGCTCAAGCGATCACCGCCGATCCACGCGCTCAGCCCGGGTCGGCGCACGGCGGTGATCGTTCAGGGGGCTCAGAGTTGCAGGACGTTGCCCGCGCGCGGCGCGCTCTTGCCGGCCAGCACCTCAAGCCAGACCTCGCGCAACGCCTGCGCACCCACGCCCTCGATCACGTCGACCCAGCCCTCCACGGCAGGGGCAAAGCGCTTCCACGCCTGACCGAACCGCTCCTCGACGCCACCCGGACCCCAGTCCGCACGCCGCTTCACCATCTGGTCCGGGGCAAAGAAGAACGCTGGCCGCGGACCGGGCAGCGGCCCGGTGCTTGCCTGCTCGGCGAAGTGCGTGGCGCCGACCACCGCGTCATGCATCAACGCGTCACCCAGATGCTCGTGCACGGCGGTCCGCACCGGCGCGCTCCCGGCCATATCGGCGTAAAGCGTGGGCTCGTCGGTGGGCAGCTGGTCGACCTCGTCGTAGGACATGACCTCGTCGTAGCAGCCGAGCGACCGGGTGAATTCGACGTTGCCGCGCGAGGTCAGCCCGACCCGGTGGATCCCCTCGAGCTGGAAGGCCGTGCCGTAGGCCGTTTTGCTCGACGCCGACGACAGCACCGCCGTCGTGGCGCCGAAGTAGGCATGGTCAGCCAGGAAATCGGCGAGCAGGAACGAGGTGAAAAACAGCGGCCGGTACAGCACCTGCAGATCCTCGCGGTCCTCCTCGTACGCCGGATCGGCGTCGATGCGCTGGTAGCCGTTGTAGGGCGACGGCAGGCCAGCCCGGTGCGGACTCACATCGCGAAAGCCGCCGTCGCTCACCCCACCCGGCTGGACCAGGAGATGGCTGGACGTCGGGAAGTAGCCGTAAAGCCGTTGGCCGACCTCGACGCCGTCGACCTGGGATGCAACAACGTCGGCAAAGCCCCATAGCGGAACCCGCCCGAAGCCCTCGGGAGCCGGGAAGAACTGCCAGTAGTTCATCGCATCGCCGAAGACGGCGTAGGTCACGTTGTTGGCGGTCAACCCGACCCGATCGACCCGCAACACGGCCTCACCGGCGGCGGGCTCCGGTACGTCGACCTCGCGGACTTCGGTGGCAGTCAGGTCACCGCGGGAGACGAGGAGATCCCAGCCGCTCACGCGACCTGCTCAGCGGTGCGGACCGGAGCGGTAGCGCGGATGAGGTCGGCGGCCTTCTCGGCCAGCATGATTGCCGGGGCGTTGGTGTTGCCGCGGGTCACTGCCGGGAACGCCGACGCGTCGACGACGCGGAGCCCGCTGACGCCACGTACGCGAAGTTCGGCGTCACACACGTCGCTGTCCTGCGGACCCATCGCCGCCGTGCTGGTCGGGTGGTACATCGTCTCGCTGCGGGCGCGTACGTAAGCCTCTGCGAGCTTGTCGTCAGCCATGTCCTGGGCGACCTCCGGCAGATAGCGCCCGGACGAGTGCTTGGCCAGGGGTGACTGCGCCGCGATGTCGATCGACTGACGCAACCCCCACACCAGCACCTTGAGGTCTTCGGGTTCGGCCAGGTAGTTGGGCGAAATTGCTGCGGCTGCAAGGGGGTCGGTGCTGCGCAGCGTGATCCGACCAGCGCTCTTGGGCTGCAGCAGATAGCCGCCGAGCGAGAAGCCGTGACCGGGCGGGTCCGTCAGCCCGTGCTCGACGAACATCGCCGGCCCGAAGAGCAATTGCAGGTCTGGAGCGCCCGTCGCGTAGGCGCTCTGGACGAACCCGCCGGCCTCGGCAATCGGGCTGCTGAACGGGCCGCGCTGGCGAAGCAGCCAGTTGGCGATCGTGCCCAGGCGCTTCTCGGTTTTGAAGTAGCTCACCGGTCGGCCGGCGGTGAACGAGATGCCCGTCGACAGGTGGTCTTGCAGGTTGCGGCCGACCTTCGGGCTGTCGGCAACGACGTCGATGCCCAACGCGCGCAGTTCATCGGCCGGGCCGATGCCGGACAGCAGCAGTAGCTGCGGAGTGTTGATCGCGCCGCCGCACAGCAGCACCTCGCGGTCAGCATGGAAGGACTCGCGCCGTCCGTCGATGTGCGCCTCGACGCCTATCGCTCGGCCGTCCTCGACGAGAACCTTGGTGGCGTGCGCGAGGGTGCGCACCTCCAGGTTGGGACGCGACAGCGCTGGCCGCAGAAAAGCTGCGGCGGTGCTCGCGCGCCGGCCGCCCTTCTGCGTCACCTGGTAGAGACCGACGCCCTCTTGCACCGCGCCGTTGAAGTCGTCGTTGCGGACGAGGCCGGACTTCTCAGCGGCGTCGAGGTAGTCCTGCGTCAGCGGGCTGGGCGAGCGCTGGTCAGCGACCGTCAGGGGACCGCCCACCCCGTGGAAGGCGTCGGCCCCGCGGGTGTTGTCCTCGCTGCGGGTGAAGTACGGCAGGACGTCCTCAAAGCCCCAGCCCGGGCACCCGCCGTCGCGCCAGCCGTCAAAGTCCTGGCGGTTACCGCGGATGTAAATCATCGCGTTGATCGACGACGAGCCGCCCAGCATCTTGCCGCGCGGCCAGTAGCGGGGTCGGCTGTCGGTGGCTTCTTCGGGCTCAGTCCAGTAGTTCCAGTCGTGCGGTCCTGCGAACAGCTTGGAGAACGCGGCCGGGATGGCGACCTCCTTGGCATCGTCCTGGCCACCAGCCTCGAGCAGGAGGACCCGTACGGAGGGGTCCTCCGACAGCCGGGCGGCGAGAACGCAGCCGGACGAGCCGGCGCCGACGATGACGTAGTCCCAGGAGGTCATGACCGGAACTGTTTCACCCACGGGTCAGATCGGCCAGGGTGGATGCCAGGTTGCCGTGGGGCGCCACCTCGATCTCGGCGAGCCCCTGCCAGTCCGCAGCTCTCCTGAGCTGGGTGAGCAGCGCCTGCCCCACGGCTGCCGAATCGGAACCGGGCTCGAGCCAGGTGGCCTGCACGCGCAGCACTCCGGCCTTGCGGTCGGACTTGAGGTCGACCCGGGCGCGGATGCCCTCGTCGTGCAGGAAAGGCAACGTGTAGTAGCCGTAGATCCGCTTCACTGCGGGCGTGTAGATCTCGATCCGGTAGTCGAAGCCCCAGATCCGCTGGGCGCGGTCGCGACGCCACACGATCGGGTCAAACGGCGACAGCAGCGCGGTGGCTCCCACCGTGCGTGGGATGGCGGCCTCATGCCAGAGAAAGCCCGGCCGGTCCCAGCCTTCGACCGTCACCGGCAGCAGCTCCCCCGACTCGACCAGGTCGCGGACCGGCTGCGTGGCCGGGGTCGTCTGGATCCGGAAGTAGTCGCCGAGGTCCGGCAGCGTCGCCACCCCCAGCGCCTGAGCTGAGAGTCGTACGAGGTCGCGCAGCGCGTCCTCCCTGCTCGGCGTCTGCAGGTCGAGGATGGCCGCTGGCAGGACTCGCTCCGTCAGGTCGTAGATCCGTTCGAACGACCGCCTCGTGGCTGTGGTGACCTCCCCGACCGCGAACAGGTATTCGAGGGCCAACTTGGTCTCGTCCCAGGACCACCAGGCGCCAGCCTCCCGCTCGCCCTCGCGCAGGGCACCTGCACCCGAGGGGCCGCGGTCGCGGAGCTCCTGTCGGACGCGCTCCACGACCGGGGAGGCTCCGATGCGCTGCCAATGCTTGTGCTCGCGGTTGCGCTCCATCCGCCAGCGGATCAGCGGGTGCAGCGCGACCGGCAGCAGCGAGGCCTCGTGGCCCCAGTACTCAAACAGCTCACGCTTGCGGTAGGCCAGGTCGTCCACCATCGCCCTGTCGTACGGCCCGAGCCGGGAGAACGCGGGTAGGTAGTGCGCCCGCTCGAAGACGTTGACCGAATCCATCTGCAGGAGCCGGGTGCGGCCGAGAACCCGCCGAAGGTGCCGCCGGCTCGGCACACCCGTGGGCGCGGGATCCGCGAACCCCTGCGCGGCCAGGGCGACCCGCCGAGCCGCCGCTGCGGAAAGCCGTGCCCGAGGTGCTGCCACATCCGGCATCCTGTCAGTCATGACACGGATCGACGTCCGGGTGGCGATGCCCGGTGAGGGACGGCGGATCGAGGAGATCCGGATCGCCGGCTGGCGCGACGCCTACGTCGGTCTGTTCGACGCGGAATGGCTCGGCGCCCTGCAGGTCACAGACGAGCGCGTTGCTTGGTGGGACGAGCAGCTCCGCGAGCCAGCCGCGGGCACGCACGTGTTCGTCGCCGAGGACGACGGCACCGTACGCGGATTCACGGTCGTACGGCCGTGCCCCGATAACGACCTCCTCAAGGCCGGCTACCTCGCGGGGCTCTACGTCGAGC
>JBKJLP010000273.1:0-5187 GCA_046596735.1 Mycobacteriales bacterium
GTTGATGACGGTGAGCGGACCGACGCCGGTGCTCCCGGCAGTCAGCTCGGCGTAGACCAGCTGATTGCCGTTGGTCGGGTTGTAGTCGGCGGTGAAGCCGTTCGTCGCCCCGGGCACGGTGGTCGCCGGGCCGCCCGCGGCAGGCACGGTGAACAGCGCGCTGGTGATCGCGCCCACGCTGTCCTGGGTCACGCGGGTGAACAGCAGCGTGCTGCCGTCCGGCGACCACGACGGGGAGAGGTCGATGCTGTCGGTCGGGTTGGCGCCGCTGGTGCTCGGCGGAGTCGTGAGCCGGCGGTAGCCCGAGCCGTCCCGGTTGACCACGATCATCCCGGGCGCTCCGCTCGGGGGCGTGGTCACCGAGCCTTGGTAATCGCTGGCGAGCGCGATGCGCAGGCCGTCCGGGGAGAACTCCGGGTCGTCGTAGGTGAAGGCGAGGTTGGGCTCGGCGGGGAGCACCGTGGTGACCTGGCGGCTCTCGAGGTCCTGGACCACCAGCGCGTAGGCGCCGTCGTCGTTGGCATCGACCGTGTAGACGATCTCGTTGGTCGTGGTGCTGGCCCACGCCGGCGCGGCAAGCACGAGGCTCGGCAGCAGAGACGCGACGAGCAGGACGCCTAAGCGTCGCGGGGCAGCGATGGTCAGTGCAGGCAGTCCAGACATGGTCCCATTGTGGCTGCTTGCGGGTGCTGATGCGGGTCTTCGCAGGATCCGGCGCGTCTGACATGCTCGTCGTCAGCTGCCAGACGCTGCTGTCGACCGTGCCAGGAGGCTCCCCGATGCCCATCGCCACCCCCGAGACCTATGCCCAGATGCTCGACCGGGCCAAGGAGGGGCGCTTCGCCTATCCGGCGATCAACGTGACGAGCTCGCAGACGCTCAACGCGGCCCTGCAGGGTTTCGCCGAGGCCGGCAGCGACGGCATCGTCCAGGTCAGCACGGGTGGCGCGGAGTATCTGTCCGGGCAGACGGTGAAGGACATGGTGGTGGGTGCCGTCGCGCTCGCGGAGTACGCCCACATCGTGGCGGCGACGTACGACGTGACCATCGCGCTGCACACCGACCACTGCCCCAAGGACAAGCTCGACGGCTACATGAGGCCGCTCGTCGCCATCAGCCAGGAACGCGTTTCGGCCGGTCGTGAGCCGCTGTTCCAGTCGCACATGTGGGACGGCTCCGCGGTCGAACTGGGCGAAAACCTCGACATCGCCGCCGAGTTGCTCGAGGCCTGTGCCAAGGCCCGGATCGTCATGGAGATGGAGATCGGGGTGGTCGGCGGCGAGGAGGACGGGGTCGCCAACGAGATCAACGACAAGCTCTATACGACCCCGGCGGACGCGCTGCTGACCGCGGAGAAGCTCGGCCTCGGTGAGAACGGCCGCTACCTGCTGGCCGCGACGTTCGGCAACGTGCACGGCGTCTACAAGCCCGGCAACGTCAAGCTCCGCCCGTCGATCCTCAAGGAGCTGCAGGACGAGGTCGGTGCCAAGACCGGCAAGGACCGCCCGTTCGACCTGGTCTTCCACGGCGGCAGCGGCTCGCTGCTCACCGAGATCCGCGAGACGCTCGACTACGGCGTGGTCAAGATGAATGTCGATACCGACACGCAGTACGCCTTCACCCGCCCGGTTGCGGATCACATGCTGCGCAACTACGACGGCGTGCTCAAAATCGATGGCGAGGTCGGCAACAAGAAGCAGTACGACCCGCGCGCCTGGGGTAAATCGGCCGAAGCCGCGATGGCCGCTCGCGTCGTGGTGGCCTGCGAGGACCTGCGCAGCGCCGGCACCAAGCTCTGACAGTGACCCTGGTCACGCTTGCACCCGGCTACTGACGGATGTTTACCAATCCGTTACCCTCGTCACATCCCGTTCCACGGCGGGGTGCTCCTCCCGCCAAGTGACAAAGGATCTATCGGTGCTCGTACGCGTCCGCGCCCATGCCCGCCACGCCAAGCCGTCCAAGGCTGGCCCCACGATCGCTGCCGTGGGCATCACCGCGTCCTTCGTCGCCGTCGACATCGCTGTCGCTGGTGCGGCGTCCGCGGCTACGGCGAGCGACTTCGCCAAGCTCCGGCAGTGCGAGAGCGGCGACAACTACCGGATCAACACCGGCAACGGCTTCTACGGCGCCTACCAGTTCGACCGCCGCACCTGGAACGGCCTGGGCTACCCGGGACGCGCGGACCAGGCCTCCCCGGCCACGCAGGACGAGGCGGCCCGCAAGCTGCAGTCTCAGCGCGGTTGGTCCCCGTGGCCGGCCTGCTCGCGCGGCCTCGGCCTCGGCTCGGACCGGGTGGACGAGCGGGCCAGCCGCAGCACGACTCGCACCGCCGCCAAGCCCGCGACCAAGCCGGTCAGCACACCGGCCGCCCGCCCGACCCGCGCCAAGGTCGCTCCCACCACGGCGCCGGTGTTCATCGGCAAGCCGCTGAGCGTTGCGGATGCCAAGCAGTTCCGGATCGGGGTGCACATGTGGCAGGCCCGGATGGCCGACCGCGGCTGGAAGATCAGCGTTGACGGCCACTTCGGCCCGCAAAGCGCCCGCGTCGCCAAGCTCTTCGCCGCCGACCAGAACCTGGCCCGCACGGGCCTGTCCGGCGAGGTCAACAAGACCGTGTGGGACGCCGCCTGGCAGTTGCCGGTCAGCTGATCGGGCTCACCGCTTGAGGGCAGGAGCGGGCTCGGTCGAACCGACCCCGTTGTTGTCTGCCCTGGCGAAGTCAGCCTGCCCGGTCCGCGTCATCGTGGCCGGGTCGCCCGCTGCTACGCCGCTGTCGCTGACCGCGTAGACGTGGTCGGCGTCGTACAGCACCCGCGCGGTGGGCGCGTTCTGCGCGACCTCCAGCAGTCCAACGCGGGTGAGTTGACCCGTAGCGCCGACGGCGATGCCGAGCGCCCCGACGGGACCCTGGTAGCCGCGCACGTCATACGCCGAGAAGGCGAACATCGCCATCCGCCGCTTCGGGTCGTAGGAGAACGCCCGGGAGTCGTCTTGCGCCGGGCTGTAGCCGGTGCCCAGTTGTAGCCGGTCGACCTGGCGCGGGTTGGCCGGGTCGCTGATGTCGAACACCGACACCTGGGTTCCCGTGATGCGCCCCTGGTCGTCGGCCTCCTGGCCCAGCCCCATGAGCAGGCCATCGCCGAGCGGGTGCAGGTAGGTGGAGAAGCCGTTGACCTTGAGTTCGCCCAGGACCTTGGGGTCGCCGGCCAGGTCGACTAGGTAGAGCGGATCGGTCTGGCGGAAGGTCACGACCGCGGCGAGGTCACCGAAGTAGCGCACCGCCTGGATCCGCTCGGTCTTGCCCAGGCCCTCGACCCGCCCGGTCTCGACGAGCTTGCCGTCCTGCTCGGTGAGCTTGACCAGCATCGAGGAGGTCTGCGCCTGCTGGCCCCGGGGGTTGGCCTGCTGCCACGGTGGCTGGCGGGTGGTGGCGACGCGCAGGACGCCCTTGTCCTCGGACAGGGCCCAGCGGCCCAGGACGTAGCCGGGCACCGCGCCGCTGCCGATGTAGCGGGTCGCTTCGCCGCTCACGTCAAACGCGTGCAGGTCGGTGGTCACCTCGTCGGTTGGGCTTGCGGTCGGCGAAGGTGTGGTGGTGGCCGTGGGCGTCGCGCTCGGGTCCTGCGCCGGCCGCTTCTGTGCCTCGTCCTCAGCAATGCTGCCCTCAGTGCCGCTGTCCGAACTGACCGCCGGATCGACCATCACCTCGGTGGGCGGCCCGCCCATCGCGGCACTGGTGCCCCAGCGGCTCGTGGCCACGTAGAGACGGTTCTCCGAGGCGTAGACGAGATCGCCATCGGTCGTGATCGCGTCGCTGTCGGTCGCCGCAAGGCCCACGCTCGGGCGCAGCGTCGTGACGAGCAGCGTGCTGTCACCCGCGCTGCCCGGGGCGTACGACGTCTGGCTGCACGTGACCGCCGAGCCGGTGCCCAGGACGGTGCCGCCGGCGTTGCGGCGGGTGACCTGCGGGAGCACATCGGTGAGGCTGACCGCTTCCGCGGACTGTTGGTTGGCTGCGAGCGCCTCCCGCTCGGCGGCCCGCTGCTGCGCCGGCGTCGGCTGCTGGTTGTACTGCGGCTGGGTCGACGTCACCTGCGGCCGGTTGTTCGTGATCAGCCGAACCGTCTGCCCGGTAAGCCGCGCGCTGACGTAGTTGCCGTCGTACGTCGCCTCCTCGAGCAGGCGCGGGGTGTCGCTGGAGACGTCGAGCAGAATCAGCCGGGTGGTGGGGGTGCCCGGGCGGTAGATCATCATCATCCGGTCGGCCGACCGGCTGCTGGTCTGCGGCGTCGGCTCCTCGCGCCACGCGGAGGTGACCACCAGTGCGCGGTTACCGGCGATGAGGAGTTCACCGCTGACGTAGGGCTGCTTTGCCGTGCCGAGCGGACGCGAGCCGAGCAGCCGCGGGTCGGCCTCGGCCGACATGATCTGCAGCCGGTTCTGCGCGAGGACGACCAGGCGCCCGTCGGACAGCTTGGCGAGGTCCGGCTCGTCGACGCCCTGCTCCTGCAGGTTGGTACCCGTGCCGCCGTTGCCGACGGCACCGCCGCCCGCACTACCGCCGGCAGCAGATCCCTTGGCTTCCTGCCTCGGTGCGCTGGCCGCCACCCCGCCCGTCGCCATGTCCATCGCGGGGCCGCCCAGGGCAAAACCACCGAAGCCGCCCGAGCCGGCACCCCAGGGCGTCGCCTGGGCGCGCAAGGCCTGGCGGTAGTGAGACAGCAGGTCGCCGCAGCCGGCGTACGGCGTGAGTCCCTCCGCGCGCGCAACCGGCGCCGCTCCAGGCGCGAGCTGGGCGATCCCGAGCGCCGCGACGAGCGCGGTGACGGTGCCGGCGGCGACGAGCGTGCGGCGACGAGCCATGGGGTTCCTCCTGATGATCAGTCGGCGGTGTGACGCAGCCATCGGCGGCGTGGTTGCACTCGGTGCACGTGGGTTTTGCCGGGAGTCGCGCACAATGCGCACGTGCTGACGCTCCAGGACGTGACGGTCGACCGCGGGGGCACCCGCGTCCTCGACCGGGTGTCCGGCGAATTCCTGCCCGGCCGCTGCACAGCCGTGGTGGGTCCGAGCGGTGCCGGCAAGTCGACGCTGCTGCGGTTGCTCGACCGCCATCGCCGCGACTGAGTCGAGCGCGCTGGTCGGCTCGTCCAGCAGCAGCACCTCCGGCCCTACGGCCAACGC
>JBKJLP010000316.1:0-3554 GCA_046596735.1 Mycobacteriales bacterium
ATTAGGCCCGGACGACCTTGCCAGCCTTGATGCAGGACGTGCAGACGCCGAGCTTCTTGGGGGTCTTGCCGACCATCGCGCGCACCGTCTGGATGTTGGGGTTCCAGCGACGGCGGGTCCGGCGGTGGGAGTGGCTCACTGACATGCCGAAACCCGGCCCTTTGCCACAGACGTCGCAGACCGCAGACATGCTGAACTCCCAGAGAAGGCGTACGAAGACAGAAATGGGGGCCCAGCGCAGCCGGACCTCAGGTCAAAGACTATCAGGGCCAGAGCGGTCCGGCGGGGCTCGTTCACGCAGGGTGTGACCGGGCTAACCTCCGAGCACCGGGGCGTCCTCGTCGGGCGTCCCCCATGCGACAGGAAGGACGGGCGTGCTCCAGACCACGGGCGCGGCGCCAGCATCGCTTGCCCTGGTGGCGCTCGACGCGTCGGCCGTTCGGCGCTGGTGCTCAAGCGCCCTCGAGGCGCTCATCGCGGCGCGGGTCGAGATCGATGACCTCAACGTCTACCCGGTCCCCGATGGAGACACCGGCATCAACCTGCAACTGACCATGCAGTCGGTGGTGGATGCGGTCCAGCAGGCGCCCGCCGATATGGCGTCCACGGTGGCCGCCATGGCGCGCGGCGCCCTGATGGGAGCCCGCGGCAATTCCGGAGTGATCTTGTCCCAGCTGCTCCGCGGGCTGGCTGAAGAGCTCAGCGCGACGACCGAGGCGGACGGCACCAGCTTGCAGCGGGCGCTCACCCACGCCGCCGACCTCGGCTACGCCGCGGTGGCGACGCCGGTCGAGGGGACCGTCCTGACGGTGGCTCGCCAGGCGGCGGTCGCGGCAGCCGGGGCGGCAGGCACCACGTTGGCGGCCGTCATCCAAGCCGCCTGCGCCGGCGCGACCGCCGCCTTAGCGCGCACCCCCGAGCAACTCCCGGCGCTCAAGGCGGCTGGGGTGGTCGACGCCGGCGGTCGCGGCCTGTGCGTCCTGCTCGACGCGCTCGAGCAGGTCGTGACGGGAAAGTCCGTCCAGCCGGTCGCTGCGGTGCTCGTCCCGCGTGACCGCAGCGCGCTCACGGTCGCCCGCGAGGCTGGCAGCGACGCCTTCGCGTACGAGGTGCAGTTCTTGCTCGACGGGGCCTCCGACGACGCCGTCGCCCGGCTCTCCGAGGCACTGGGCGGACTCGGGGATTCGCTCGTCGTCGTCGGCGGCGGTGCGTCGTCGCCCGGGCTGCACAACGTGCACGTGCACGTCAACGACGTCGGCGCAGCGATCGAGGCCGCGGTCGAGGCCGGTCGGCCGTTCCGCATCACGGTGACGCGCTTCTCCGATCAGATCGCCGCCTCGGGCGCAGCCACCGAAGACTCCCCAGCGGTTCCGGTCGCGGGGCGGAGCGTCATCGCGGTCGTTCCCGGGGCGGGGCTCGCGGCCCTCTATCGCGAGGCTGGCGCGTCGGTGATTACTGGCGGGCCGACAACCAACCCGTCGACGGCAGAGTTGCTGGACGCTGTGCGCGCCGCCGGCGCACACGAGGTGGTCCTGCTACCCAACGACGGCAACACCCTGGGCGTGGCAGCAGCCGCTGCTGAGGCCGCGCGGCAGGAGGGCTTCGACGTGGCTGTCGTACGCACCCGATCCTCGGTGCAGGGCCTGGCCGCGCTTGCCGTTTGCGACCCGACGCGCGGTTTCGCCGACGACGTGGCCTCGATGGCAGAAGCGGCCGGTTCGACCCGGTGGGCCGAGGTCACCACTGCTGTCAGAGAGAGCATGACGATGGTGGGCGTCTGTCGGCCCGGAGACATCCTGGGCCTCATCGAGGGCGATGTCGTCCTGCTCGGAAGTGAGGTCGAGGACGTCACCCGTCAGCTTGCGGAGCGGATGCTCAACGGCGGCGGCGAGCTTGTGACGATCGTGACCGGCAAGGGAGTCGACGAGGATCTGACGACGCGCCTCATCGCCCACCTTGGGCACGCCTACCCAGCGGTCGAGGTTATCGCGTACGAGGGTGGACAGCCGCACTACCCGGTCCTGCTCGGCGTCGAGTAGTGGTCGGGTTCGGGGACCGGGTGTCTCACGCTGTCGGCGACAAGACGGCGAAGGCGCTGGAGCCGCTCGGCATCGCGACCGCGGGCGACCTGCTGCGCCACTACCCGCGCCGTTACGCGGAGCGCGGTGTTCTCACCCCGCTCAAGGACCTCGATGTCGGAGATCACGTGACCGTGCAGGCCGAGGTGGTGAAGGCGACCACGCGCGTAGCCCGTACCGGAAAGCACATGGCCGAGGTTGTCGTGACCGACGGTTCCGCGCGGCTGACGCTCACGTTTTTCGGCAAGGCCGTGTGGCGGGCCAACGACCTGAAGGCCGGGCGGACCGGGCTGTTCTCTGGGACGGTCACCGAGTTCCGCGGCACCCGGCAGCTGACCCACCCCGATTATCAGCTCGGCGAGGGCGACGACGGACTTCTCCGTTCGCTCGTCCCCATCTACCCGGCTTCGGTGGCGCTTCCAACGTGGAGAATCGACATAGCCGTGCGAACGACGCTCGACATGGTCGAGTGGCCGGGCGAGCCTTTACCGGAACGGCTGCGTAACTCGCGCGAACTGCTCGGCCTGGAGCAGGCCCTGCACCTGGTTCACCGACCGGGGTCGTGGGCGGACGTCGCTAGGGCGCGCGAGCGACTGACGTGGGATGAGGCCTTCACCCTGCAGGTGACGCTGGCCCAGCGCCGCGCCGCCGCCCGGCTGCTACCGGGGGTTGCGCGAGTCCGGCGGACCGGCGGCCTGCTCGACGCCTTCGACGCGTCGCTCCCGTTCGTACTGACCGGCGGCCAGCGAGAGATCGGCGCGCTGCTCGAGTCCGAGCTGGCGCAGGAGCATCCGATGCACCGGCTGCTGCAGGGTGAGGTCGGATCTGGCAAAACCCTCGTTGCCCTGCGCGCGATGCTCGCCGTCGTCGACTCCGGTGGGCAAGCCGCGCTGCTCGCCCCGACCGAGGTGCTCGCTCAGCAGCACCTTCGCTCGCTGCGTGACCTGCTCGGGCCGCTTGCCCAGGCGGGCGAGTTAGGCGCTCCTGACGTGGCGACCCGGGTTGCACTCCTCACGGGTTCGCTGGGCGCCGCCGCACGGCGGTCGGCGTTGGACGAGACGGCCAGCGGCTATGCCGGACTCGTCGTCGGCACTCACGCACTTTTGAGCGACCCTGTCGCCTTCAACGACCTCGGGCTGGTCGTGGTCGACGAGCAGCACCGGTTCGGCGTCGAACAGCGCGATGCCCTGCGCGCCAAGGGCGGCAGCCCTCCGCACGTGCTGGTGATGACCGCGACGCCGATCCCGCGCACGGTGGCCATGACCGTCTACGGCGACCTCGAGGTGTCCACCCTGACCGAGCTGCCGCTGGGACGGTCGCCGGTCAAGACCGCTGTCGTGCCGGTTGCGGAGAGGCCGCAGTGGTTGGAGATCGCCTGGACACGGATCCGCGAAGCCGTGACCGACGGTCGCCAGGCGTTCATCGTGTGTCCCCGCATCGGCGATGACGACGCGGTCACCGGCGAGGACGGCAAGC
>JBKJLP010000426.1:0-8485 GCA_046596735.1 Mycobacteriales bacterium
GGTCGACCCGACCTTTGCTGAGCGCTCGGTCAACGAGGGCTTCTCCGGCGGCGAGAAGAAGCGCCACGAGATCCTGCAGCTCGAGTTGCTGCAGCCCAAGATCGCGATCCTCGACGAGACCGACTCTGGGCTCGATGTCGATGCCCTGCGCGTGGTCTCCGAGGGCGTTAACCGGGTCCGCGCGACGGGCCAGACCGGGGTCCTGCTCATCACCCACTACACCCGCATCCTGCGTTACATCGCGCCCGACTTCGTTCACGTCTTCGTCGGTGGCCGCATCGTCGACCAAGGCGGACCCGAGCTCGCTGACGAGCTCGAGGCCAACGGCTACACCAAGTACGGCATCGATGCCGGTAAGCCGGTGATCCCGGCTTGAGCCTGCTGTCCGATCGCCTGAGCACCTCGACGCCGTACGACGTCGAGGCTGTTCGGGCTGACTTCCCGGTGCTGAGCCGGCGGGTCAACGGGCACCCGCTGGTCTATCTCGATAGCGCGTCGTCGTCGCACAAGCCACGACAGGTGCTGGACGCCGAGCGGGACTTCGTCGAGCAGCACTACAGCAACGTTCACCGCGGCGTGCACACGCTGTCGCAAGAAGCCACGGACGCCTACGAGAACGCTCGTGGCACGGTGGCGCGCTTCCTCGGGACCAGCGACCCGCACGAAATCGTCTTCACCAAGAACGTCACAGAGGCGATCAACCTCGTCGCCTACTCGATGGGCAACGCGCCGGTCGGGTCGCGCTTTCACGTCGGGCCCGGCGACGAAATCTGCGTGACCGAGATGGAGCACCACTCCAACCTCGTGCCCTGGCAGATGCTCTGCGAGCGCACCGGAGCCACGCTGCGTTGGCTGCCACTGACCGACGACGGCCGGCTCGACCTCGCCGACCTCAACACCCTGGTCAATGAGCGCACCAAACTGCTCGCCTTTACCCACGTCAGCAACATCTTGGGCACCGAGAATCCGGTGCGCTTGCTGGTTGAGCGGGCTGCCGCTGTCGGTGCACTCACCCTCGTTGACGGGGCCCAGTCCGCCCCGCATCAGATCGTCGACGTCACCGAGCTCGGCTGCGACTTCTTCGCCATCACCGGTCACAAGATGCTCGCGCCTTCGGGTGTTGGAGTGCTGTGGGGCCGCCGCGATCTCCTCGACGCCATGCCGCCCTTCCTCGGCGGTGGATCGATGATCGAAGTGGTTCAGATGTCCGGCTCAACGTTTGCGCCGGCACCCGAGCGCTTTGAGGCCGGCACCCCGGTGATCAGCCAGGCCGTAGCCCTCGCCGCGGCCTGCGACTACCTCAGCGCCATCGGGATGGACGCCATCAAAGCCCACGAGGTCGCTCTCACGAGTCGCCTACTCGACGGGCTCAGTGTCCTCGGCGGCGTGAGCGTGCTGGGTCCGGACACCATCACGATGCGGGGGAGCGCCGTCTCGTTCGTCGTCGATGGCGTCCATCCGCACGATGTGGGCCAATCGCTTGACGACCTCGGGATCGCCGTCCGCGTCGGGCATCACTGTGCCGCTCCGGTCTGCCGTCGCTATGGCGTGCCAGCGACCGCCCGCGCCTCGGCCTACCTCTACAACAACGAGGCCGACATCGACCGCCTGCTCGAGGGGATCGAGCAGGTCAAGAGCTTCTGGGGGGTGGCGACGTGAGCGACTCTGGCATGAGCGAGAGCATGTACCAAGAGATCATTCTCGATCACTACCGCAACCCGCACCACAAGGGCTTGCAGGATCCCTACGACGTCGAGGTGCACCACACCAACCCGACCTGCGGCGACGAGATCACCCTGCGGGTGCGCGTCGCCGACGGTGTCGTGCAGGACGTGTCGTACGACGGTCAGGGTTGCTCCATCTCGCAGGCGTCGACCTCCGTGATGACCGACCTCGTGATCGGCAAGGCTGTCAACGCCGCGATGGCCACGTCGGACGTGTTTCTCGAGCTGATGCAGAGCCGCGGCACGATCGAGCCGGACGAGGACGTGCTGGAGGACGGCATCGCCTTCGCCGGAGTCAGCCGCTACCCGGCTCGCGTGAAGTGCGCCCTGCTGGGCTGGATGGCGTGGAAGGACGCGACCGCTCAAGCGCTCGCGCAGAAATCAGTGCACCAGGAGGAGCCGGCATGACCGAGACGACCGAGACGACGACTGAGGTCACGACCCCCAGCGCTCCGACCGTGCACGACACCCCCACAGCTGCCGACGCCCCCAAGGCCCAGGCCAGCGAGGCCGACGTGATCGAGGCGATGAAGGACGTCGTCGACCCCGAGCTCGGGATCAACGTGGTTGACCTCGGTCTGGTCTACGGAGCCCAGGTCCACGCCGACAACACGGTCACTTTGGACATGACGCTGACCTCGGCGGCCTGTCCGCTGACCGACGTGATCGAGGACCAGACCCACTCGGCGCTCAGCACCCTCGTCGGCGACGTGCGGATCAACTGGGTGTGGATGCCGCCTTGGGGCCCGGACAAGATCACTGACGACGGCCGCGACCAACTGCGGGCGCTCGGCTTCAACGTCTGAGCTAGATCGATCCGCTAAACGTGTCACACGCCGACGGTCGCCCGGCGCGATAGCCGACGGTGAACCACTTCTGCCGCTGGGCTGCCGAGCCGTGCGTCCAGGACTCGGGGTTGACCTTGCCCTGGAACTCTTTCTGGATCCGGTCATCGCCGACCGCCGCGGCGGCGTCGAGTCCATCGGCGATCTCGCTCTCGCTCACGCTGGCGAGGAACCCGGTGTCGACCGCGTTTGCGGCCCACGTGCCGGCGTAACAGTCGGCCTGGAGCTCCAACCGCACCGAGCCCGACTGCGGTCCACTGCGGTCACCGGAGCGCTGCACTTTCTCGCTCACACCCAGCAGGTCTTGCACGTGGTGTCCGTACTCGTGGGCGACGACGTAGGCCTGGGCGAAGGGTCCGCCCTTGGCGCCGAACTTCGTACGCAGTTCACCGAAGAAGGTCAGGTCCAGATAGACCGTGCCGTCGGTCGGGCAGTAGAACGGGCCTACGGCGGAGGTGGCGTTGCCGCAGCCGGTGCTGGTGGCGTCCGTGAACAGGCGCGTCTTGCTCGTGGTGTAGCGCGAGCCGAGGACCTCACCCCAATAGGCCTGGACGCTGTTGACCACCCCGACGATGCGGCAATCCTCAGATTGCTCGGCGTCCTTGCCCGTTTGGCAGCGCTGAGCGAGGTCGGACGTGCTTGACGAGCCCGAGTCCTGACCACCCCCGCCTGCGCCGACCAGGTCGGCCGGGTTGACTCCGAGCACCAGAGCCAGGATCAGCCCGACGATGCCGAGTCCACCGCCGCCGACAGCCAACCCTGGCCCACGGCGTCCTCGCTGGTCGCTGACCTGCGAGGTGTCCAAGCGTGCGTCGTCATTGAAGTCCATCGAGGCCACGTACCCTTGTCTTGTGAGGACGACGCCCTGATCGGTGGTGTAGACCCCCACCGTCCTGTCGTCATCGCAGAGGGAAGCACATGATCACCGTCCAAGACGTGGAGTTGCGGGCTGGCGCTCGCCTCCTGCTCGACGGGGTCACGTTTCGGGTCCAGCCGGGCGACCGGATCGGGCTGGTGGGGCGCAACGGCGCCGGCAAGACGACCCTGACCAAAACGCTGGCCAAGGAGACGCTGCCGGCTGCTGGCAGCATCGTCCACACCGGTGAGGTCGGCTACCTGCCCCAGGACCCGCGTACCGGCGACCTCGACACTCTCGGTCGCGACCGAGTCCTGTCGGCCCGCGGGCTCGACGAGGTGCTCCGCAACCTCGAAAAGATGCAGATCCAGCTCGCCGAGCGTCCCGAGGATGCCGATTTGCTCCGGCGCTACGGCAACCTGGAGGAGCGGTTCAGCAACCTCGGTGGTTACTCCGCCGAGTCTGAAGCCGCGCGAATCTGCTCCAATCTCGGTCTTCCCGAGCGGGCGCTCGGGCAGCCCATCGGCACGTTGTCCGGTGGTCAGCGACGACGCATCGAGCTCGCCCGGATTTTGTTTTCGGACGCCACCACGTTGCTGCTCGACGAGCCGACCAACCACCTCGACGCCGACTCGATCGTCTGGTTGCGTGACTTCCTCAAGAAGCACAACGGCGGTCTGGTGGTCATCAGCCACGACGTCGAGCTCTTGGACGCGGTGGTCAACAAGGTCTTCCACCTCGACGCCAACCGGGCCGAACTCGACCAGTACAACGTCGGCTGGACGACCTACCTCAAGCAGCGCGAGACCGATGAGAAGCGACGCAAGCGCGAGCGGGCCAACGCCGAGAAGCAGGCCGGCGTGCTCAACGCCCAGGCCGAGAAGATGCGCGCGAAGGCCACCAAGGCCAAGGCCGCGCAAGGCATGTTCAAGAGGGCCGAGAAGCTGATGGCTGGCCTGGATGCCGAGCGCGCGCACGACCGCGTTGCCAAGTTGCGCTTCCCGGAGCCCGCGCCCTGCGGCAAGACGCCGCTGACCGCAAGCGAGTTGAGCAAGTCCTACGGCTCGCTGGAGATTTTTACCGATGTCGACCTGGCCATCGACCGTGGCGCCCGCGTCGTTGTCCTCGGGCTCAATGGTGCCGGCAAGACCACCCTGCTCCGCATCCTGGCTGGAGTCGAGGTCCCGGACACCGGCGAGGTGCTGCCCGGTCACGGACTGCGGCTGGGCTATTACGCCCAAGAGCACGACACCATCGACACCGACCGCACCGTGCTCGAGAACATGCGCTCCTCCAGCCCCGACCTCGCCGAGCCGGAGGCGCGGCGCGTCCTGGGGTCGTTCTTGTTCAGCGGGGACGTGGTGCACCAGGCCGCGGGCACCCTTAGCGGCGGTGAGAAGACGCGGCTGGCACTCGCGACCCTGGTGGTGAGCGGGGCCAACGTTCTGCTGCTCGATGAGCCGACCAACAACCTCGACCCAGCCAGCCGCGAAGAAGTACTCGGCGCGCTAGCGACGTACAAAGGCTCGGTGGTCCTCGTGACGCACGACGAGGGAGCAGTCGTCGCCCTGTCACCAGACAAGGTCCTGTTGCTGCCGGACGGCGTTGAGGACAACTGGAGCGACGATTTCGCTGACCTGATCGCTCTCGCCTGACAGGTCGGCTGGCCGCCTGCAGGGTTGTCAGCGATCATGCGGGGGACATGCCAGGAACTGATCCTCTCTGGACGAAGGGCACGACGTGACAGACCTCAAGAAGGGCACCCGAGTCACGGGTGACAGCCGCTCGACGCTGGCGACCGACCTGAAGAGCAAGTACGAAGCAGGTGAGAGCATTCGTTCGCTGGCTGCGGCCAGCAACCGGTCGTACGGTTTCGTGCACCGGATCCTCAGTGAGTCCGGTGCGACCCTGCGTGGTCGTGGCGGCGCAACCCGGAAGAAGGCCTGACCTCTCGTGGACCTGGCTCTGAGCCCCGACCAAGACGCTGTCCGCAAAGCTGCCAAGCAGTGGGTGGACGACGTGGTCGTTCCGAAGGCGATCTCCAACGACCGTGAAGAGCGGTTCCCGCAGGAGGCGCTGGACGGGCTCAAGGAGACCGGGTTCATCGGGATGTCGATCCCCGAGCAGTACGGCGGTGGCGGGGCCGACCCGCTGTCCTACGTCTTGCTGATCGAAGAACTCGGCCGCGGTGACGCCAATGTGCGCTCGATCGTCAGCGTTCACCTCGGCCTCGTGGGCGGTGTCCTCGAACGGATGGGGACCGAGGAGCAAAAGCAGCGGTGGCTGCCGCAGATGGCGACCGGCGAGGTGCTGGCCTGTTTTGGCCTCACCGAGCCCGACTTCGGAAGTGACCCCGCCAACCTGCAGGCGACGGCCACCAAGAACGCCGACGGCGGCTACACGCTCAACGGCACCAAGATCTTCATCACCAACGGCACGATCGCTGGTCTGGCGCTGGTCATGGCCCGCACCGGGGGACCGGGCGCTAAGGGGGTCAGCGCCTTTCTCGTACCGACCGACACCGCCGGGTTCCAGGCCAATCCGATTCACGGCAAACTCGGCCTGCGTTCCTGCGACACCGCTGAGCTCGTGCTGACCGACGTGGTCGTCGGCAAAGACGCACTCCTGGGTGAGGTTGAGGGCACCGGAATTCGGGCTGCCCTGTCGGCCCTCAACGATGGCCGCATGTCCATCTCGGCTTCGTGTACCGGTATCTCGCAGGCCTCGCTGGACACGATGGTCACGTACACGACCCAGCGCAAGCAGTTCGGTAAGCCGGTCGCTGGTCACCAACTCGTCCAGGAACTCATCGCGGACACTGCCGTCGACGTGGACGCGTCGCGCCTGCTGACCTGGCGGGTCGCGGATCTCAAGGCCCGAGGCGAGGACTACGCGCTTGCGGCGTCCAAGGCCAAGCTGTTCACGACCGAGGCTTCCGTGCGCGCGGCCAACGCCTGTGTGCAGGCTCATGGCGGCTACGGCTACATCGACGAGTACCCCGCCGGGAAGTACCTGCGCGACGCCCGCGTTACGACGTTGTACGAGGGCACCAGCCAGATCCAGAAGCTCATCATCGGGCGCGCGGTTACCGGCATCTCTGCCTTCTAGCTCCACACAGGCAGGGAGGACGTTCAGCGGTGGCACAGGGACCAGGCGGGCCGTGGGTCGCCATGCGGTCCTTCACCCGGGACAGTTCGGTCAAGCAAACCAAGCTCGCCCCTGACACGGTTAAGCGCATCGGCCGCTTCGCGCTGCCGTACAAGAAGCAGTTGATCTGGTTTCTCATCCTGATCGTCATCGACGCGATCATCGCGGTCGCCCCGCCGCTGGTGCTCAAGCTCATCATCGACGAGGGGATCGGCCTCAATCCGCCGGCGACCGGTCGGCCTGGCCTGGTCTTGGCGTTGGCGCTGTTCGTCGCCGGGCTCACCCTGTTCGACGCCGGTCTGTCGCTCGTTAACCGCTATTTCTCCGCAAGCATCGGTGAGGGACTGATTTACGACCTGCGCTCGCAGGTCTACGCCCATGTCCAGCGCATGCCGATCGCGTTCTTCACCCGGACCCAGACTGGCGCCCTGATCAGCCGCCTCAACAACGATGTGCTTGGCGCCCAGCAGGCGTTCACCGGGACCTTGTCCAACGTTGTCAGCAACGTCATCGGGGTCGTCTTGACCCTGACGGTGATGTTCTTGCTGTCTTGGCAGATCACCTTGCTTTCCCTCGTGCTGCTGCCGTTGTTCATCATCCCGGCCAAGTTTGTCGGTCGGCGCTTGCAGGCCCTTACCAGGGAGAGCTACGGGCTCAACGCAGAGATGAACAACTCGATGACCGAGCGATTCAACGTCTCCGGCGCGCTCCTCGTGAAGCTCTTCGGACGCCCGCAACAGGAGGAGCAAGCCTTCCGCGACAAGGCCGGCCGCGTGCGCGACATCGGCATCACCTCGGCGATGTACGGCCGGGTCTTCTTTGTCTCGCTGACGACAGTGGCGGCTCTCGCCACCGCGCTCGTCTACGGCGTCGGCGGAACCTTCGCCTCCCACGGAACCCTCAAGGTCGGCACGGTTGTTGCGCTCGCGGGGCTGTTGACCAGGTTGTACGGACCCCTGACGGCGCTGTCGAACGTGCGCGTCGACGTCATGACGGCGCTGGTCTCTTTTGAACGGGTCTTCGAGGTGCTCGACCTTGAGCCGATGGTCGCGGATCAGCCGGGCGCCATCGCCTTGACGCCGGGGGTTCCGTCGCTGGAGTTTCGCGACGTCCACTTCCGCTACCCGCAGGCCAGCGAGGTCTCCCTCGCCTCGCTCGAGTCGGTCGCCGTGCTGGACAACACGATCTCGTTGCCGGTGCTCCAGGGCGTGTCCTTCTCGGTGCAGCCCGGGCAGATGGTCGCCCTGGTGGGGCCCTCCGGCGCAGGCAAGACCACGATCAGCCAGCTCGTGACCAGGATGTACGACGTCCAGCAGGGCATGGTGTTGGTGGGCGGCCAGGACGTCCGCGAGGTGACGTTGGAGTCGCTGCGATCGGTGGTGGGGGTCGTCACGCAGGACGCGCACATGTTTCACGACACGATCCGGGCCAACCTCCTTTACGCCCGTCCGCAGGCGAGTGATGGCGACCTTTGGCAGGCGCTCGAGGCAGCGCAGGTGGGACCGCTGGTACGGGCGCTTCCGGACGGCCTCGACACGGTTGTCGGTGACCGCGGCTATCGACTATCTGGTGGCGAGAAGCAACGGATGGCGATCGCCCGCCTGCTCCTCAAGGCTCCCGGGCTGGTGGTCCTGGATGAGGCGACGGCTCACCTGGATAGCGAGTCCGAAGCGGCCGTCCAGCGAGCGCTCAAGCTCGCCCTTACCGGTCGAACATCCTTGGTCATCGCCCACCGGCTCTCCACCGTCCGCGAGGCGGATCTGATTCTGGTGATCGAGCAAGGACGCGTGGTCGAACAGGGTCAGCACGAGGACCTGCTGGCTCGCGAGGGTCTCTATGCAGAGCTGTACCGCACCCAGTTCGCCCGTCAGGTTGACCCCGAGCTGGCGCTCGACTGATCGCACGCGGTGGTC
>JBKJLP010000435.1:0-4499 GCA_046596735.1 Mycobacteriales bacterium
CCCCAAGCCGCCCGAGGTGGGGCCGCTACGTCGGGGTCCGAAGCGGAGCGTCCCCAAGGTCGAGTGCCCCATCCCTCAGCACGCTGGTTCCCGGGTCAAGGGAAACGGGACGCGCGAGGCGTCCGGGGTCAAGCGCCGCGACTACAAGTGCTTCCCGGCCGGCTACGACGCGCACAACTTCGTCGTCATCGTCGGGGAGCCCGCAACTCCGCTCCCAGTCAAAACCTCGACTCCCGAGTGCGCACTTCATGGGAAGCTCGCGACGGTCAGCCGCAAGGGCACCTACGGGCACCCGGGCGAGGAACTGCGCCGCCAGAAGTACAAGTGCGTTCCCGACGACCCGAACGAGCGGGCGAAGTACAAGCATGGCTTCCACGTCTTCACGCCGAAGTTGGCGCGCGAGCACGTCCACTTCGGCGACGTCCACTGCGACGACTGCGGCGAGCTGCGCGGCGTCCACCGGGGCGACCAGATCGCGGGCAGAGCTTCGACCTGGCCGTTGCGCACCGTGGCTGAGGGGCTGTCCCGGCTGTCCGCCGGCGAGAGCTACGGACGGGTCGGCATCTGGGCGTGGGAGAGCACGGGCCGCGACCGGACCCGCCCGGCCAAGCTCTCCGACGCGGAGAAGGAGCGCAGGGCCAAGGTCAAGGAGTGGCGCAAGACGCAGCCGCGTCGCAACAAGGGCGACCCTCCGCACACGCTGCCCGCCGACCTCGCCACCGCGTTCGACCCCGACCCTGAGTACGAACGCCGCAGGCGGACCGACAGCGCCGGGAACGCCCTGCCCCGGCGCCGCAAGCCCAGCCCATCGGCGGCGACCGCACGCGCCAGATGGCACACCGCCGCCGACTGGATCGCGGCGTACTCCGGCGCGCTGTGGCTGCCCCTGCACGAGCGCCTGCTGACACAGGAACGCGCCGAGCACGAGCGTCGGATGGCCCTCCCCCCGGAGCAGCGGATCGCGGACGGACGCCCGCAGGTGCTGCTGCTCGACGACCTGCCCGTCGCGACCAAGGCGCGTTCCGACGGCTACGGCAACCGTCGGGTCAAGCGGACCTACTTCATCCTCGCCGCCGGCACCATCGCCTGGCGCGAAGCGACCGCTGCCTCGACCCGCAGCTGGGAGAGCGAGCACGCACCCGAACCCCGGACGCACCTGCGGGCGCTTCGTGGTCTCGGAACGAACGAGGCCGAGAGCTGGAAGCTCCTGTTCGACGAGCTCGGGTACGAGCCCGGCGTGTACGAGCCAGAGTTCATCCTGGCGGACGCTGGCACCGGGTTGCAGAAGGCGGTGCGCACCTACTTCAAGAAAGCCGTCCTGGTCCCGTCGCTGTGGCACGTCCAGGCCGCCATCGAGGAAGCACTGACGAAGAAGTCAGGGCCGGGAGCGACCACCCTCACCGACATGGGTCCAGCCCTCCACCACCGGCTGACCGACATCCTCGCCGACCTCTCGACCGAACGGCTCCACCACATGACGACCAGGCAGTGGGCCGGATGGTGGAACGACCTCGAACGCGCGATGGAAGACCTGGGCCTGTCGCTCGACACGATGCGACAGAGGCGCGCGAACTACGAGCCGGCCATCGCCGCAGTTCTGCCTCTGCTGGCGGCCAACCCGTCCGTCCCCGTGTCGTCCGGCGGGTTCGAGACGGTCCTGCGCAACAGCGCCACGATGATGGTGTCCGGCCGCACGCACGCCCTGGCGAACGTCGAACGCAGCGCGGCCTTGTTCGACCTATGCGTGTGCCGCGACCACGGCGTCTTCCACAACATCAGCACCGTCGTCGAGGCGCTGCGCAAGGACGCCGAAGCGCACGAGGGCTGGTCCGCAGCGCCCCGAATCGTGGCCGACCCGCAGCCACCGGCACCAGCCAGCTACTCGTCGCTGCGCGACCGTGACCTGCCCGTCGCCCTGGCGATGGTCAAGGGCCTGGCATGACCACCCGTGAAGTCGCACTGCGAGCCCTGACCCGGTCCACCCGTTGGGTCGTGCTCGACGTGGAGACGACCAACTCCGATGACGGCAAGCACGTCCTGTCCGTCGGCATCACCCAGTGGCGCCAGGACCCGACCGCGAACCAGGCCGTCCCCGCACCGGTCGAGTGGTTCGTGGACCCCGGCTGCGCTATCGAGAACACTCGCATCCACGGCATCACCGCGCAGCTGCTGGCCGAGAAGAAGGCCCAGGAGTTCGCGTTCTACATTCCCAGGCTCACTAAGATCCTGACCGCCCGGCGCGGGGAGAAGGTCGTGCTCGTCGCGCACTACGCCCGCTTCGACGCCGGGGTGCTCCACTTGGAGTACGCGCGGGCGAACGCGACCCTGCCGGATGTGCCGGTGCTTGACACGTGGGCGCTGGCAAACTGGCTCAACATCGCCGGGCGCAAACGCAGCCTGCGCGCCCTGCTCAACAACTACGGCCTCACCCTCACGAAGCATCACGACGCTGCCGACACCGCTGCCGACACCGCTGAGCTACTGCGTCGGCTGCTCGGCGACGCCGCCACCCAAGGCGTGACCAAGCTCGACGCGCCACACCCGGCCAACAGCAAGGACGCGGTCCTGCGACGCACCGGCGACTACGACGCCGCGCCGCCAAACAGGGGCGCCCGCGCCGGGTCCCGCTCGCCGTTCACGTTCATCGAGCGACCCATCGAGCACGAGAAGACCCACAAGTCGCTACCCAAGAGCCCCAGCAACAACGCCCTCGACCACTGGCTCGCCGACGCACGGACGTGTATCGAGTTGCGCTGCCCCGGCCTCCACCACAAGGTCGATGGGCTGCGCGTCGATCGGGAACAGATGGCCGAGCAGTTCATGGCCGACTGGAAGGCCCACCACCGCGACGGCGAGAACGTCTCGGCCAACGCCGCCCTCGGTGCCGCGTTCGTCCTACTACCGAAGGTCACCGCTGCTGCCGATGCGGCCTCCTGGCTGACCACCTGGGAGAGCCAGCTGGTCAGCTCGACCCGGTGCGCTCCCACGCTGCGCACCGACGGCAGCCCCACCGACGCCTGCCCCGACTGCCGCGCCGACCGTTCGTGCCCAGGCGACACCTGGCCTACGCTTGCAGCGATCCTCGTCCTCGGCGCAGGCCGCAACTTCAACCACCGCAACTCCAAGACCTGGCTGGACACCAACGGGCGCCTCACCGACCTCGTCAAGGCAGGACACGTCACCTATGCGACCGAGGCCGCGTGGCAGCTGTACGAGATGCTGTCCAACCTGACGCCCGAGCTCGCGCAGGGGATGGCCGACCTCGCAGACACCCTCGATCTGGTTCACCCTCGCCTCGTCCACGTCCAGGCCCGCAAGACCGAACTGGGCGGCGACCCCGACGCTGCCATCGCGCTCATCGACGCAGCCCTGACCAAGAAGGGCACCAGCAGCGACCGGGGCTGGCCAGATCTGCTGTCCTACCGCGACGCGGTAGCCGCCCGGAAGGTCGCGCTCTCGCGCATCCCGACCGAGCCCCCGAAGCACCGGGAAGGGCACTCCGCGCCACTCAACCGTCCCGACCGTCGCCGCTTCACCCTCACCGCGCCGTCCGCGGGCGGGTTCGTGACGCCCGGGGCGTCGCCGCCGGCTCCCACGACGCCAGCACCGAGGGCCAGGGCGCGGAAGCGCCGGGCCGCGCGTGCGGGCCGGTGAAAGTGAGCCAGCTGCTGCCTTCGGGCTGAGCGCGCGCGTCAAGTCCGTCGCAGAGCGACGGCGGCGTCCAGCCGGCGGTGGATGAGCGACAGGGTGCTGAGCAGGTCAAGGGTGTCTGCTTCGGTGATGTGCCAGCAGACCTTCGGCTCGTGGGGCGGTCGGGTTGCGGAACGCAGAGAAGCAGCCCTTCATCAAGTTGGCGACGCCCTTCTGCTCGTTGCGTTCGGTATCCGTTCGCCGACAGTTGAGTGCCACCCTCGGGTCTTGTCCGAGAAGGGCCGCATCGACCAGGGCGTGACCGTCGGGGTCCATGCCGGTCATCTCGCGGACCCGTTCAGCCATACCCTTCGACGCTTCGAGCACCGCGTAGAAGCAGTCCTCGGCGACCAGTTGCTCGGAGCAGTACCGGAACGAGCGCGGTAAGGTGAGCTGCTGGCCAAGAGATCGGCGGTTAAGTGCCCGCGCGGTGTGAGAACGTGGCACGACCTTGTGGCCCTGCTTGCCGTTCACACGGACGGGCGGACCATCTGGGTTAGCGGCTGGCCACGTAGATGGGCGTCGCGGGAACCGGGAGGAACGCCGATGCGTCCAACGTGCATGAAGTCGAAGCTCTCGACCGTAGCCCTGCTTGCCATCGCAACCCTGTCGGCCGCTGTTCTGGTGGCCTGCTCCACTCCTGCGAGTCCGTCGGCTACGAGCACCGGCACACCCTCACCTACCGCTTCAGCACCCTCGGCAACGGCGAACGAGGTGACGCTCCACGGGGTGTCCGTGACCCTCCCGACCGGCTGGTTCGAGGCAGCGCCGAAGTTGTGTGGCACGACCGCCGAGCACTCGGTGACGAC
>JBKJLP010000470.1:0-6724 GCA_046596735.1 Mycobacteriales bacterium
CCCACCGGTGAAGATTCAGCGGACCTGCTGACCTGGTTGAGCGGCCTGTCCGGCGCTCAGCCGATCCACCACACCCGACTGCTCGCCTGCGACAAGCACGGCGACGACCGCCCGACCTGGCAATACGTCGAGGCAGATGCGGCCGAGGGCGTTGCCCGGCGCCGCTGCCTCGTCTGCGCCAACGTCGTCAGCGTGCTGGACTCCGCCGAGCGCTGGACCCACCCGCCCATGTGGGCCTGCGTGGGCTGCGGTCACTCGATCATGGAGGTCGCGGCCGGGCTGAGCACCCCCGCAGACGACGTCGTGAGCTGGGTTGTCCTCGGAGTGCGGTGTCCCGAGTGCGGCCGGCTGTCCGGCGTCACCGACTTCGTCGTCGACGACCGGCCGCTCGACCAGGTCCTGTCCGAGCTCTGACATGCGGCTGCTGCTGCTCGCGGACACGCACCTGCCGCGGCGCGCCAAGGCCCTACCGGCCGAGGTCTGGGAGCAAGCGGCTCAGGCCGACCTGATCGTCCACGCCGGCGACTGGGTCGAGATCGGACTCCTCGACGACCTCGAGACCCATGCACCGGTCCTCGGGTGCTGGGGCAACAACGACGGCTGGGACCTGCGCGACCGCCTGCCCGAGGTCGCCCGGCAGACCCTCGAGGGCGTACGTTTCGCGGTCGTCCACGAGACCGGCTCCGCCAGCGATCGAGAGCGACGGATGTCCGCCGACTACGACGACGTCGATGTCCTTGTCTTCGGCCACAGCCACATTCCCTGGGACACCACCACCGACAGCGGGCTTCGCCTGCTCAACCCCGGGTCACCTACGGACCGACGCCGCCAGCCGCACTGCACCTACCTGACCGCCACCGTCGATTCTGGGGAGCTGCGCGACGTGCAGCTGCACGCGCTGTGACCCTCGCCCGCGTCGAGGCCGGCGAAGGCCCGGTGATCCTGCTCGTTCCAGGGTTCACCGGCAGCAAGGAAGACTTCCGACTGCTGCTCGATCCCCTTGCTGCGCAAGGGTTTCGGGCCGTCGCCTACGACCAGCGGGGTCAGTACGAATCCGCTGGCTCTGACGATCCTGCGGTCTATGCGGTGGCGTCGCTGGCCGAGGATCTGCTCGGCCTCATCGAGGAGCTGGGTGGCGTCGCCCACGTCGTCGGGCATAGCTTCGGCGGGCTGGTGTCCCGGGCTGCGGCGATCCGTCGACCAGCCGCCCTACGTTCCCTCACCCTGCTGAGCAGCGGACCGGCGGCACTGTCGGGCCCTCGCGTGGAGGCGCTGTCGCTGCTGCGGCCGCTGCTCGACGCGGGCGGGATCGTGGCCGTCGCCGATGCCCTCGATGCAGTCGCCGCAGCCTTGCCGGCAGACCAGCAACGACCGGCCGACGAGGCTGCGTTTCTGCGGTTGCGGTTTCTGCGCAATCGCCCGGCCGCGCTGTTGGCCATGGCGGACGCGCTGACCTCCGAGTCCGACCGCGTGGACGAGCTGGCCGCGTGCGGCGTACCGGTTCAGGTCGTCTATGGCGAGGCCGATGACGCCTGGCCTCCGGCGGTCCAGGCGGCGATGGCTGAGCGGCTGGGGGCGCGCGCTGTGGTGATCCCGGCAGCCGCTCACTCACCCGCCGTGGAGAACCCGCAGTCCGTGGTGGAAGCGCTCACGTCCTTCCTCGCGCAGGTGCCTGCGTCCTAGCCGGCGTCGCTGGATTGCACCACCTCAAAGGCCCAGATCGTCGACCCGGACGCGGCCGGCCGGTCTCCTTCGGGCCGCCCGGAGGCTTGGGCGTGCCCCTGACCGAACGACTGCGAGGCGCGCCAGGCGCGAAAGTCCTCCGCGCTGCGCCAGCGGGTGTAAACGAGGTAGTCCGAGGTCCCTTCCACGGGTCGAAGCAGCTCGAAGTGCTCAAATCCCGGAGCGCTGTCGACCGCGCCCTGGCGGGCAGCGAAGCGCTCCTCCAGCGTCGCACCGGCGTCAGCGGGAACACTCAGGACGTTGATCGCGACGTAGCTCATGGCGGCCATTGTCCCCGCCGACCGGGTCCGCCCGTGCGGCAGCCCGCACACTCCACTGCATGGCACGCTGGAGGTGATGACCTCCGCAGAACTCACCCCCGCTGACCCTGGCCTGTTCGGGCCGGACAGCGTGAGTTGGCGCGTGCACGCCGACCCCGCCATGGCGCTGGCCGGGCTGCGCGCGCTCCTGCTGCAGGCGGTTCACCCGATCGCCATGGCCGGAGTCGCCGAGCACAGCGACTTCCGCGGCGATCCCTGGGGACGGCTGTTCCGGACGGCGCACTACGTCGTGGAGACGACCTTCGGAACAACGCTGGAGGCACAGCGCGCAGGAGCGAAAGTCCGTGGCATCCACCGCAAGCTGTCCGGCATCGACCCGGAGTCGGGGCAGGCGTACCGCGTCGATGACCCCGAGTTGCTCCGCTGGGTCCACTGCGTCGAGGCCGAGTCGTTTTTGAGTACGACGGTCCGGTGCGGGCTGCGGCTCAGCCGCGCTGATCAGGACCGCTACTACGCCGAGCAGCAGACGATCGCCGCACCCCTGGTCGGCCTCGACCCGGCCTTGGTGCCGGGATCGGTGGCGGACATGCACGACTACTTCACCGACATGCGCCCGCAGTTGCGAGTCTCGGTCGAAGCCCGCCGTGCGGCGACGTTCGTGCTCTGGCCCCCGATGCCGGCGCTGGTGCAGATCGGCACGCCGGCGCGACCGGCCTGGGTGGCCCTCGCGACCGCAGCCGGCGCGATGCTGCCCCGCTGGGCGCGTCGGCTGTATCGCCTTCCCGGTCTGCCCACGACAGACCTCGCGGCGACAGCGGCCGGGCTGGCGTTTCGGTCCGGCCTCCTGGTCGTTCCTGATCGGTTGCGCAACGGCCCGCAGGTCCGACACGCCAAGGCGCGGCTGCACATGAGTTAAATCCGTTGGCTCACCACGGCGTGACGGTGCAAGGCTGTGCACATGCGCACCCGGCCGGCAACAGAGGCTGACCTGGAATCCATCACTTCCCTGTGCCAGGCCTACGACCTGGCGGAGTTCGGGGTGACTGATTTCGACGTCGACGACGTGCGCGAGATGCTCGCCCTTCCCGGCAGTCTTAACCAGGTAACCGTGGCCGACGGGCCACCGGCGCTGCTCGGGTTCGTCCACCTGGACCCGGAGGGTGTTGCCGAGACCACCGTGGATCCCGCGGGTCCGGACGCAGCGGGCGTGCAGCGCCTCTTGCTCACCTGGGCGCTCGACGAGGCGCGCCGTGGTGGCCGGCCATCACTGACCCACGTGAGCGGACCCGGACCGGACGGAGTGGCGTCGCTGCTGACCGCCATGGACTTTCGTCATGAACGCAGCAGTTGGCGCATGCACATCCCGTCGCAGGCGCAGGTGTCGCCGCCGCGCTGGCCAACCGGTGTGGGGCTGCGTCCCTTCGACCGGGACCGGGATGCGCGCGCCGTCTGGGGCTTCGTCCAGGACAACTTTGCGGGCACCTTCGGCAGCCGGCGCCGCACCTTCCAGGAGTGGTGCCAGCGCTTCCTTGGTTCGGGCAGCGACGTGGCGTGCGCTGTGCAAGGCGAGCAGCTCGCCGGCGTTGCCGTCCTCGCCGAGCACGCCGAGCACGGGTTCGTGGCCCAGCTCGCGGTTGACGGCGCTCTGCGCGGCCGCGGGATCGGCCTCGCACTGCTCCTGTCCGTCATCGCTCGGCACGCTGCGAGCGGTCGCGCCACCCGCCTCAACGTGGACGGCACCAATGAGGGCGCGCTGGCGCTGTACCGATCCGCTGGCATGGAGGTCGACGCCGAGTTCCGGGAGTGGGTACGCGTCCTCGACTGACGGCCAGCCGCTAGGCCAGGGTCACCCACGTGGATTGGGCGACGGCGAGGACCTGCCCGGTGGAGTCGTAGAGCGCCGAGCCGGTGTAGACCTTGCGGCCCGCACTGCCGAGCAGCCAGCCCTGGACCACGTGCGGCACTCCAGCATCGGGCAGCGCGTCGATCCGGCACGCCATACGGCCGAGCACCATCGGTCGGCCAGTGATGTCAACGGACCAGCCGCCGGGACAATCCAGGGCCGCCCACACCAGCACGGCGGAGCTGTCGTGTGGGGTCCAGGTGCAGGCGACGACGTCGCCGACCGGACCGGGGAAAAGGTGCATCCCGGTGGGATGGTCCGGTCCACAGACGAAGCAGGTCGGAAACGGGTGGGCGGTCAGCCCCTGGTACGTCGCCGCGGCCGCGGCCGCGCGATCGAGGCCAACGCTCGGCGGCGGACTCACGTCGACACTGCCTGGCACCGCCTCCGCCACCAGATCGCCGTCGCACAGGAGCCGACCGTCCACCACCTCCAGATCGACCTCCAGCGGCGGCGGGCGGCGCAGCGTCACGTCGACCACGGGCTCGGACACGTGGGCCGCGAGCAGCCCAGCTGAGATGCCGCCGTTGGCCGAGCCCGGCGGCCCGTTGAACCTGCGCGCGATGCGCAGGGTGGTCATTCCTGCTCCTGGGCGAGACCGTCCCACGGCTTCTTAAGGGTGCCGGCTGCGGCCAGTCCTTCGGGGCAGACGCGGGCGAAGTCGCACCACGCACAGACGGGGCTCGGTCGCGCCGGGAACAGCACCTCGGGATCTCCTCCGGCGGCCAGCGCCTGCGCCGCCTCTACCGCCTCGGCGCCAATCGCCTCCGCTCGGGACAGGTGCCGCGCGAGCGACTCCTCGCTGTGGTCAAAGCGGGCCACCTGCCCCGTCGGCAGGTGGTGGAGTTCGACCGACAGGCAACGCGTGCGCAGCGTCCGAGCCGCCGCCAGCGCGTACAGCGCGAGCGCCAGGGAGCCCCGCGCATCGTCGGTGGTCAGCACGTGTCGGCCCGTCTTGTAGTCGACGATGACCAACTCGTCACCACGCCGGTCGATGCGGTCGACCCGGCCGCTCACGGCCAGCGAAGACGACCGGGTGGCAACCGTGCGCTCGACGCCAGCCGGCTCATCGTCAGGGTCCACCGTGGCCAGGTAGCGCTCGACCATGTCGCCTGCCAGCGCGCGAAAGCGCTCGGCTTGCGCGTCGTTGGCGAAGCCGTCGGTCGTCCAGGCCCGGTCCACCAGAGACCGGGCGACCAACGGCGTACGGCGCTCTCGCGGCTCGGACCACCAGCGCGCCAGGGCCAAGTGGACGACGGCGCCCATGGTGTTGTGGGCCCACGGCGGACCCTTCTGCGGCTGCGGTCGGTCGAGGTAGGTCATCCGGTAGCGCCGCGGGCAGTCCAGCCACGTCGTCAAGCGAGACGGGGTGCACGAGAACAGCCGCGTAGGCATGCCCTCCAGGCCGAGCTGGGTGTCGGTCACGCGCTACCAACTACCGCCGTTGCCGCCACCACTACCGCCGCCGGTGTCACCGCCGCCACCGCCACCCCAGCCGCCGCCACCGCTCCAACCACCACCGGTGTCGCCGCTGCCCCAACCACCGTCGTGATCGCGGCGCGAGTCGTCCTGCCCGGCGTCGTAGCCGCGCTCATCGCCACCGCCACCGCCACCGAAGCCGCCGGAGAGCACGCTGGACAACACCATCGTTTCCCAGAACGGGATGCCGTACCAACCGCCTGGCACGTAACGACCCCCGTAGTAACCGCCGCCGAAGTAGTGCCCACGACCGGGTTCGTAGCTCGGCGAGCCGTCGTACTCCTGGTCCCCGACGGTGACCTTCTGCGCTTCGGTCAGCTGCGGTCCTGCGCCGGGTGGTGCGGGGATCTCCGGACCGGGATCCAAGCCGAGCTTGACCCGCGCCGTCCGCGCCGCGATCAGGCCTTCGACGGCCGTACGCCGGGCCGCGGAGTACTCCCCAGGCGTATCCGCCTGAGACAGCAGTGCGCCGGTGGCGTTGTAGCGCTCGGCGGCGTCGGCCATCGCCTGTCGTACCAACGGATCGTCACCCGCGGCGAGCGTGGAAACGTCCGAGCCGAGTCGGTGATAGAGCGACTCGACGTCGGCCCGCTGCCCCTCCAAGGCCTGCATCCGCTGTCGACGGCTGCGGCGCAAGAACAGCCCGCCACCTCCGAGGGCAGCGACGGCCAGCACCCCCAGGATGATCCCGCCGTTGCCGCCGCCGCCGGTGTCTGCGCCTCCGCCGCCCCCGGCGGTGACCTGCACCTGCTGCAGGTTGCGTACGGCCTGGACCAGCCGCTCGGTCGCGTCGCCACTCACGCTGCTGACCACCGACGCTGCTTGCCCCGCCTCGAGCCCGGTCCCGGGGGTGCTCGCTGCGGTCACCTGGTCGCCGACCAGCACCACCACCACTGCCGGACCGCTGACCCGCTGGGCGATCGCGATAGCGACCTTGCCCGCGCTGCCCAGGGACGTGGCCGCGCGCTGCGGCAGGACGGCGACGTAGATCGCCCGCGACGACGCGGAGATCTGGTCGCGCACCCGAGCGCCATCCACCTTGCCGGCGGCTTCGGCGTCGCCCTCAACAAAGACGGGGCCGCTCTGAAAGGAGGCCGCGACATCAGCCGGGCTGGTCGCCGCCAGCACGGGCGACGCACCGATCAGCATCAACAGACCCAGGACCGGCAGCAGAACGAGGAGGCGTGCGCGCGTCATGGCGTCAGTCTCTCCCGTCCGACCCGGAAGGCCCAGCCATGGGGGCCTCGCCGCGCAGGACGCCGACCCCGGTGCCCTGCGCGATCAGCCGCTCGTAGGCGGCCTCGGTCGTGACGTGGGCGCCGAGCCGCACCTCCTTGGA
>JBKJLP010000504.1:0-2522 GCA_046596735.1 Mycobacteriales bacterium
GACGTAGGACTGGTCCTTGGCGATGTCGACCGACCGCCGCAGCACGCCGTCCTGCAGTCGGGCGTGGTGTCCGGTCGCCACGGCGTCGAAGCCGAGGGCGAGCGCCTTGTCCAGCACAGCCGCGAACTTGATGCGCTCGTTGCAGCGCAGGCAGGGGTTGGGGGTACGGCCGGCGGCGTACTCCGCGACGAAGTCATCGATGACGTCCGCGCGAAAGCGCTCGGCGAGGTCCCAGACGTAGAACGGGATCCCGAGGACGTCGGCCACTCGCCCCGCGTCGCGGGCGTCTTCCTTGGAGCAGCAGCCGCGACTGCCGGACCGCAAGGCCTCGGGCGACTCCGACAGCGCGAGGTGCACCGCAGTGACGTCATGGCCGGCGTCCACTGCGAGCGCCGCGGCGACGGCAGAGTCGACGCCGCCGGACAGCGCGGCGAGCACCTTCACCGGCGGGCGGTCCAGGACCCGGCAGCGGCAGCGCGCTCGACGGCACCGGGCAGCACCTCGAGCAGCGCGTCGACGTCGGCGGTCGTGGAGGTGTGACCGAGCGAGAACCGCAAGGAGGCACGGGCCATGCTCTCGTCCGCGCCGGTCGCCAGCAGCACGTGACTGGGCCGGGCCACTCCCGCTGAGCACGCCGACCCGGTGGAGACCTCGACGCCCTTGGCGTCGAGCAGCAGCAGGAGCGAGTCGCCCTCGCAACCCGGGAACGAGAAGTGCGCGTTGCCCGGCAGCCGGTCGACCGGGTCGCCGTTGTAGACGGCCGACGGCACGGCCGCGAGCACCCGGCGTACGAGGTCGTCGCGGAGCACAGCGAGGTTGCGGGCCACCACGGGCTGCCGCTCGGTGGCGAGCGTCGCGGCCACCGCAAGTCCGGCCAGCGCGGGGGTGTCGAACGTGCCGGAGCGGACGTCGCGCTCCTGGCCGCCGCCGTGCAGCAGCGGCGTGCAGGCGACGTCGCGCCCGAGCAGCAGCGCGCCGACGCCGAGCGGCCCGCCGAACTTGTGGCCGGTGACGGTCAGCGCGTCGACGCCGCTGGCGGCGAAGTCGACCGGGAGCTGCCCCACGGCCTGTACGGCATCGGTGTGGAACGGCACGCCCCAGCGGTGCGCGACCTCAGCCAGAGCCGTGATCGGCTGCACGGTACCGACTTCGTTGTTGGCCCACATGACGGTCACGAGAGCGACGTCGTCGTCCAGCGCCGCCTGCAGCACGTCGGGGTGGACCCGGCCCAGCGGGTCGACCTCGAGCCAGGTGACCGACGCCCCCTCGTGCGCCACCAGCCACTCCACCGCGTCAAGGACGGCGTGGTGCTCGACTGCGGACGCCAAGATCTTGTTCCGCGAACCGGTCCGGCGGGCCCAGTAGAGCCCCTTCACCGCCAGGTTGTCGCTCTCGGTCCCGCCGCCGGTGAACAGCACCTCGGACGGCCGGGCACCGAGCGCGGCGGCGACCGCCTCACGGGACTCCTCGACGGTACGACGTGCGCGCCGACCGGCCGCGTGCAGCGACGAGGCGTTCCCGGGCGTAGCCATCGCCGAGGCGACAGCGGCCATCGCCTCGGGGAGCATCGGCGTGGAGGCCGCATGATCGAGGTACGCCACGCCCTTGAGCGTAGCCGGGTCAGCGCAGGATGATCCTGCGCGTCAACGGGGTCCCGCCAGGCAGGTCCGCCCCTGGCGCCACCACGACCTGGGTGGGGAGCAGCCCGGCGGCGCTGCGGATGTCCCGCGCCACCGCGACGGCGACGTCGGTCTCGTCCTCGCCGCCCTTGGTCGCGACGTGCACGAGCAGCTCGTCGGCGCCGTCCCGCGGGCTCGGGCCGATCACGACGCGCCAGTCCGTCACGTCGCCCCGGCCCTCGAGCGCGGCCGCGACCCCGCGGAGGTCGACCCTGCGCCCGCCGGCGCGCAGCGACAAGGGCGGCACCAGCGCGCCCGCGTGAACGCCCAGCACGCGTGGCACATCGCGCCCGCAGCCGGGGCACGTGCCGGTGGCGATCGACGCGGCGAGGTCGCCCGTACGCCACCGCAGGAGCGCACTGCCGCGGAGTCCCAGCTGGGTCAGGACCAGCTCACCGGCATCCTTCGTGGCGTCGCCGGTCTCGGGGTCGACCAGGTCGAGCAGCTCCAGGTCCGGGTAGGTGTGCAGCCCGTTCCCGCCCTGGGGGCACTCTCCCCAGAGCAGCCGGTGGCCGTCGGGCGCGTGCACCGCGAGGACGGTGGCCCGCCGGCCGAGCCGGGTCAGCGCGTCCGCGACCTCGGCTCGCTCGGCGTCGGAGGGCGCTCCGACCAGCAGCACCGTGGTGAGGGCGTCGAGCACCGCCCCTGCTTCGTCGAGGTCGTCGAGCACCGTGGCGGCGGTGGCCGTGGGAAGCGCCAGCACGGTGGCCGGGATCAGCCGGAGCGCCCGCGCCACCTCGTCGGCGTCGTCGCCGGGGAACAGCGCCGGCGAACCAGCCCCGATCGCGCCGAGCTGGAGCGCCTGCAGGCTGGCGCTCGGGGTCAGCGGCAGCGCGCAGACCA
>JBKJLP010000067.1:0-9943 GCA_046596735.1 Mycobacteriales bacterium
GTGTCGGCTTGGCGGTGACGAGTTCGCCGTCCTGCTCGGTGGCCTGTCCACGCCGGCTTCAGCAGACGTTGTTGCAGCGAGCCTGCTGGAGGTGCTGTCGGAACCGGTTCTGTTCGACGGACTGCGCTTGTCGATCGAGGGCAGCGTCGGCATCGCCTGCTTCCCACAGGACGCCGGCGACTTCACCGAGCTGCTCCAGCGAGCCGATGTGGCGCTTTACCAGGCTAAGAACTCACGTGGTTCGTTCTTCCACTATCAGGCGACCCGCGATGCCTCCAGCGTTCACCGGCTCGCCCTCGCCGCCGAACTCAGACTCGCGCTGGCTCACGACGAACTCGTCGTGCACTTCCAGCCGCAGTACGACCTCAGCGGCGGAACGGTTGTCGGCGCGGAGTGCCTGGTGCGCTGGCAGCACCCACAGCGTGGCCTGTTGCAGCCCGGCGACTTCATCTCGGTGGTCGAGCACTCCGGTCTGATCCGCGACTTCACCCTGGCGGTGCTCGAGAAGGGGGTGGCCGAGTGTGCGACCTGGGCCCGCGCCGGCCGCCGGATGACGATCGCCGTCAACCTGTCGGCGCGCAACTTGCTGGACAAGCAGCTGCCGCGGGATGTCGCCGGAGTGCTCGCCCGCCACGGACTGGCGCCCGACCTGCTGATCTTGGAGATCACCGAAACCACCATGATGAGCGAGCTCGACGTGGTCGAGAGCGTGCTGGGACAGTTGCGGGCCATGGGGGTTCAACTGTCGGTGGATGACTTCGGGACCGGCTATTCCTCGCTGGCCTTCCTGCAGCGGGTGCAGGTCAACGAGGTCAAGATCGACCGGAGTTTCGTCAACGGACTCGGCGCCTCCGACAACGACCGGGCCCTCGTTCGCGCTACGGTCCAGCTCGCTCACAGCCTCGGCGCGCGCTGCGTCGGCGAGGGGGTGGAGACCCGAGAACAGTACGACGTGCTGGTGTCCCTCGGCTGCGACTACGCGCAGGGCTTTCATCTGAGTCGGCCCGCCCCGGCTGACGCCGTACGCCGCGACATCGGTCTGGCCCATGGCGGTATCCCGCAGCCCCGTGCCGAGGCTGAGGTGCGCCACCTTCGCGCGGTCGCGGAATGACGCGCTCAGGCAACCGCGTTAGGCTCGTAGGACAAGCAACACCTACAAGGGGGTGACAGGTCTCGACTCCGGTTGTCGAGGCAGGGGAAGCGGGCCGAGGAAGGCGACGATGATCTCGTTAACCACGAAATGTCGCAAAAAAATCAAGCGCCGATGAAAATCGCGCGTACGTTCTCGCTGCCTAGCAGCTAGAACGCACTGTCAGCCCAGGAGCGCCTCCGGCCTGGGACCTGGCATCGACAGGAGGATCACCGCACGGCCCGGTCACGGGGGCGTGCGGAAAACCTAACAGTGACTGAGCCCGGCACCGTCTTGCTCGTGTGAACGGTGGGGCCGAGAAAACCACAGCGAGCTGCGCCCGGAGAAGCCCTGTTTTGGTACCGGAGGACGCGGGTTCGATTCCCGCCACCTCCAAGAGGGTGACGTCCATCGTCAGCGATGTACGCGCCTTGTTGATCCCTCCCTGCTCCCTGCTTATCGGTCGGAGCAGGGAGGGTTCCTTGGTTCTGAGGAGGGCGTTGGGGAGAAGATCCCGACTGGCCCCACGGTGATCCTTCAGGGTCCGCCGATCAGCGTCGATGGGTGGGTATGCAGCGCAACTTTGGTCGTCGGCGCGCCTGGCGGCTGACCGTGGTGCTGACCGTGCTGGCGCTGCTCCCGGTGGTGCTGCTGACCACGGCCAGCCTGGTGCTCTCGAGCCGGGCCGTGAGCGCTGAGGTCGCGCTCCGCGTGCGAGCCACGGCGGAGGTCAGCGCGGTGTTCATCGACCAACAGACCGCCAGCCTCGCTGGCGTGGTGGCCTCCTACGCCGACCGTCCACTGTTGGTGAGTGCGCTCGATCGTCCTGGCGAGACGGACCACGCCGCGGCGCTGGTGCACCTGCGGGGCCTGGCCACAAGCGCGCCCGGAATCACCGGGGCCTTTCTGGCCAGCGTGCAGGGAGCGGTGACGGATGTCTATCCGGCCAGCCCTGACGTGATCGGCCGCAACTTCGCCTTCCGCGACTGGTTCCGAGGCGTGGCCACCACGGGCGGACCGTACGTGTCGGAGGCCTATCAGACCGCCTTGGCCGGCCACCCCCTCGTGGTCGCGGTGGCCGATTATGTGCGCGCTCCGGACGGCCGGCCGGTCGGCGTGCTGGCGGCGATCTACAGCCTGGATGCGATCCGGAGCTATGCAGACCAGATTGCGCGGGCGCAGGGCATTGAACTGCAGGTGACCGACCAACGCGGAACGCTCCTGTCCGCTGGCGGCGGCCAGGGCTTGGTCTCGCTGCGCGCGGACCCTCGTGTGGCGGGGGCCCTTGGGGGTGCACGGGGTGACGGCCGCAGCAGTTCTCGCTTGCTTTCTTGGAGCCCCGCCCGCGGCGCGGGGTGGACCGTCGTGGCGTCGTTGCCTGAAGCACGCGCCCTCGCCGGACTGCGTCGCATGCAGCGACTGGTGTTGGGGACTGCGGCGCTAGTCGTCCTCGTCCTGCTCGTGGGCGTGATGCTCGTACGCCGGGCGGACCGAGCCCGAGCCGCCGCCGAGCGGCTCTCGCGCGACCGGGAGCGACGCCTGGCCGGCGTCCTCGACGCGTCCAGCGACGCTTTCGTCAGCATCGACACTGCCGGGCTCGTCACCGCTTGGAATCCTCAAGCGGTAGCTCTGTTCGGTCGGAGCGAGCAGGAAGCACTCGGCAAGAAGTTATCCGAGCTCGTGGTTCCTGAGGAGCTCCGCGCGGCGCACGAGGCGGGTCTCGCCCGGCACGTCGCCGGCGGGGAGGCTCATGTTGTCGGCACCCGGATTGAGATCACCGCGCTCGCGGGCGACGGTCACGTTTTTCCGGTAGAACTAGCGATCTGGGAACATGAGGACGGCTCGGGTTATAGCGCATTCCTGCACGACATCAGCGATCGCGTGGCCTTGCAGGTCGAGCTCGAGGGAGCTCGCGACGACGCCCTGGCGGGCAGCCGCCTGAAGTCGGAGTTTCTGGCCAACATGAGCCACGAAATCCGTACGCCCATGAACGGCGTCATCGGCATGAGCGGACTTCTGCTGCAGACCGACCTTGACCTCGAGCAGCGCGACTTCGCCGAGACGGTCCGGTCCAGCGCCGAGGCTCTGCTGACCGTGCTCGACGACATCCTCGACTTCTCCAAGATCGAGGCGGGCAAGCTCGACGTGGAGAGCATCGACTACGACTTGCGCACCGTGGTCGAGGAGTCCGCGACTCTCCTCGCAGCCCGCGCCCACGAAAAGGGGCTCGAACTCACCTGCCTCGTCGACCCCGAGCTGCCAGAGGTCCTCAAGGGTGACCCGGGACGGCTTCGCCAGGTGCTGCTTAACCTGCTCGGTAACGCCGTGAAATTCACCAGTACCGGAGAAGTCGGCGTCCAGGCCCGCGTCCTCGACAGCGACGCAGAACAGGTAGTCGTTGAGCTTGAGGTGCGTGACACCGGCATCGGCATGGACCCTCAGACGCTCGACCGCCTGTTTGAGGCGTTCGCGCAGGCGGACGCGTCCACGACGCGCCGCTATGGCGGTACAGGACTCGGGCTCGCGATCAGCCGCCAGCTGGTGGAACTCATGGGCGGCACCCTGAGCGTCACGAGTGAGCCCGATGCGGGCAGCGTTTTCACCGCTCGACTGCCGTTTGCCCGGTCGGGCAGCGTGGCGCAGGCCTCCAGCTCTGTCGACCTGAGCGGACTTCGGGTTCTGGTCGTGGACGACAACGCCACCAATAGGTTGGTGCTCGACCGGCTGCTGGTCAGTTGGGGGTGCCTGCCCGACTCGGTAGACGGCGCCGAACCGGGGCTGGACCTCCTGGTCTCGGCGGCGGTGGCCGGCACGCCGTACGACGTGATGCTGCTCGATCTCAACATGCCTGACGTGGACGGCTACGAACTCGCCCGCCGAGCGACGCAGGACCCGCGGCTGGCCGGGCTCCGCCTGGTGATGCTGACGTCTTCAGGTCAACGCGGGGAGGCCGAGCGCGCCGCGGAGGCTGGCGTTGCCGGTTACCTGACCAAGCCAGTACGGTCCGCGCAGTTGCACGGTGTCCTCGTCACCGTGCTGGGCCGGTCCGCGGCCCGGACGAAGGACGTGGTGACGACGGAGCACCCCGCCGTGCAGGGCAGTCGACTCCTGCTGGCTGAGGACAATCCGGTCAATCAGAAGGTGGCGCAGCTCACGCTGCAACGGCTCGGCTACGACGTCGACGTCGTCAGCGATGGCGAGCAGGCGCTCGCCGCGCTTGCCAGTGGCTCGTACGACGCTGTGCTCATGGACTGCCAGATGCCCGTGATGGACGGCTTCGCGGCGACCCAGGAGTTGCGCTTGCGCGAAGCGGCCGGAAGGCATACGCCGGTCATCGCCCTGACAGCGTCGGCGATGGCATCTGATCGGGAGCGTTGCCTGGAGGCGGGCATGGACGACTATGTGTCCAAGCCGATCCGCTCCGAGGATCTCGCCGTTGTGCTCAAGCGTTGGGTGGTCGGCGCCGGGGAAGTGGTCCTGGACCCAGCAGTCCTGGCTGGCTTGCAGGAGTTGGGTCCTGACGCGGTGCAGGAGGTTCTTGGGCTCTTCCTCGTCGACGCCGATAAGCGGCTAGCCACCCTCAGATCGGCAACGGACGCCCAGACGACCTTGGCCGCGGCGCACGCGCTCATCGGCGGCAGCGGCGACGTCGGGGCTGTGCGTGTCCAGGCTCTTGCCGCGGAGCTGGAGATGCGCGCCCGAGAGGGCCAGCTTGCGGATCCGGCCCTGCTCGCGGACATCGCCGACTCGCTACGGGCCGTACGTGCCGACGTCGCCGCCTTTGCCGGAGCAGACAAGCTCTGAGGTCGGTCGTTTGGGCTGACCGAGGTCAGCTGCTGATGTGGACGATCTCGCGGGTGAAGTCGGGGATCAGGCTGGGTGGCAGGTCATGCCCCATGCCGGAGAAGCCGACGAAGCGTGAGCCGCGGATAAGCCGGGCCAGGGCGATGCCGCCGCTGACGGAGACCAGCGGGTCGTGCAGACCATGCAGCACCAGCGTCGGCACCTGCAGCCGGGTGAGCGCTTTGGTCCGGTTGCTCTGCGCCAGGACCGCACCCAGTTGACGCAGGTAGCCGTGGATGTCGGAGGACCGGTCGTAACTGCGACCGGCGAGGTCGCGCAGGTGCGCGGCGTCGAACATTGCCCCCTTGGAACCGATCAGCCCGAACGTCTCGATCGCCGCCTCGATGGCCTGATCGCGATCCATCCGGCCGCGTCCCTTGGCCAGCCGGGCGATCAGCTTGGGCTTGGCCTGACCGACCCGCCGCGAACCCGTGGAGGTCATCATCAGCGTCAGGCTCAGGACGCGGTCCTCGTGCGCCAACGCAAAGGTCTGCGCGATGAACCCGCCCATCGACGCGCCGACGAGGTGGACCCGCTGCAGCCCGAGCGCGTCGAGGAGGCCGACCAGATCCTGCGCCATGTCGTCGACCCGGTACGCCGGCTTGCGGCGGCGCAGCGCGATGGCCCTGATGTCGGGGACCGGGGTGTCGTCGAGGTGGGTGGACAGCCCGACATCGCGGTTGTCGTAGCGGATCACGTAGCGACCGGCGCCGGCGAGCTGCTCGCACATCGCATCGGGCCACGCGATCATCTGCGTGCCCAACCCCATCACCAGGACGACAGGCGGATCGCTGGGGGAGCCGAAAGTCTCGTACGCAATCTCGATGCCGTTGGCGGCAACGCGGGACGTCGTGGGTGCGGTCACACCACAGAGCCTAAGCAGCAATCTCGCCGCCTAACCTTCCGGGATGGATTTCGCCCTCAGCACCGCGCCGCAGAACTGCACCTGGGATGAGTTGTTGGAGGTCTGGCAGGTCGCTGACGCAGCGCCGGTCCTGCACTCCGCTTGGCTCTTTGACCACTTCTACCCGATCTTCAGCGATCCCCAGGGCCCCTGTTTGGAGGGCTGGTCTGCGCTGGCTGGGCTGGCCGCGGCCACCCGACGGATCAGGTTGGGGGTGCTGGTGACCGGCAACATTCACCGCCACCCCGCGGTGCTCGCCAACATGGCCGCCACCGTCGACGTCATCTCCAACGGCCGGCTCGAACTCGGACTCGGCGCCGGCTGGAATGCCCAGGAGTGCGACGCCTACGGCATCCCGCTGTACTCCGTACGTGAGCGCCTGGAGCGGATGGACGAAGCCGCGGCGATCCTGACCGGGTTGCTGCGCGACGAAACGACGACGTTCGAGGGCAAGCACTATCAACTGACCGGGGCCCGCTGCGAGCCCAAGCCGGTGCAGCAGCCGTCTCCGCCGCTGTGCATCGGCGGCTCTGGGGAGCAGCGCACCCTGCGTACGGTGGCGCGCTATGCCGACCACTGGAACTACAGCGGCGGCGACCTTGACGAGTTCCGGCACAAGCGCGACGTGCTTGACCGGCACTGCGACGACGTGGGCCGGGACCGCTCGACGATCCTCATGTCGGCCTCGCTCGGCCTGCAGAACGGGGTCGACGGGCTCCTGAGCGCGGCCGAGGAGTTCGCCGGCGAAGGGGTCGGGCTCGCGATCGTCGGCTTGCCGGCGCCGTTCGACCTCGGGCTGCTGGACCGCTTCGTCGCCGCGCTGAGTTAGCTCGGCGGCTGGGCGTAGTTCTGGCCAGGCACCATCGCGAACCAACCAGGTCGGCCCGGATCGCGGTCGTAGGCGTAGCCGCCGAGCTCGCGGTAAAGCTCGGCGTACTGCCCGAGCTTGTCGCGGTCGAGCCGCACGCCGAGGCCGTTGCCGGTCGGCACCGCGATGGTCCCGCCGTCGTACGGCATACGCCCGCCAGCGATGACGTCGTCCCGCAGGTGGTGATAGTGCGCATCGGCCGAAAAACGCAGATTGGGCAGGACCGCGCCGAGGTGCAGCATCGTCGCGAGTTGAATGCCGAGCTCACCGCTGGAGTGCACGGCCACGCCTATCTGGAAGGTCTCACAGACCTGTCCGGCCTTGACCGCCTGGCGGAGTCCGCCCCAGAACGTCGTGTCCAGCAGGACCACGTCGACCGCGTCGAGCCGGATCGAGGCGGCGAGTTGCTCGAAGTTGACGACAACGGTGTTGGTCGCGGTCGGGATGTCGATCCGGTCGCGTACCCGGCGCATCCCCTCGAGCCCCCAGGTCGGGTCTTCGAAGTAGTCGTTGCGGACGTGCGAAATCCGCTTGGCCATCGCGATCGATTCCTCGACCGTCCACGCAGCATTGGGGTCGATCCGCAGCGTGGCCTCGGGAAATGCCTCGGCGAGCGCGAGGTAGACGTCGACCTCGTAGTCCGGCGGGAAGACACCAGCCTTGAGCTTGTGCGAGGTGAAGCCGTGCTGGGCCACCAGGTCACGCGCGTGCGCGACCATCGTGTCCGCGGTGTCCTCGCCGCCGGCCCCGGTCGTCTCGTTGGCGTAGCGGAAGAACAGGTACGACGCGAACGGCACCCGCTCGCGTAGCGCACCACCGAGCAGTTCGCAGACGCGTACGTCGAGGGCTTGACCCATCAGGTCCAGGCAGGCGAACTCGATCGCCGCGTGCAGCTGGTTGCGGTTGTTATAGAGCGAAGCAGTCGGGTTCATCAGCTTGAAGCGCAGGGCTTCAAGGTCGAACGGGTCGTGCCCGAGCAGGAGGGACTCGAGTGCCCGAAACGCCAGTTCAGCGCTTTCGCCGCCGCCGCCCATCTCGCCGAGCCCGACCAAGCCAGCGTCGGTCTCGACCTCGATGACGGTGCGGACGAAACGACCCCAGTGGGCACCGTTGGCATGCCGCAGCGGCGCCTCCAGCGGCACGGTGACGGTGGTTGCGCGGATCGCGATGATGACCCCCGCGGGCCGGCGCCTCACGTCCCGCCAATCTGCGAGAGCAGTCCGCCGTCGACGAGCAGCGCGGTGCCGGTGACGAACGACGACTGGGGGCCGGCGAGGAACACCACGGCGTCCCCCACCTCCTGTGGCGTGCAGACGCGGTTCATCGGGTGCATCGCTCCCCAGGCCTTGATCGCCTCGTCCGGATCGTCGGCGAACTTCGCCGCAGCCGCCCGCAGCATCGGTGTGTCGACAGAGCCGGGACAGATCGCGTTGACGCGCACCCGTGGAGCGTGATCAACCGCCATCGCCTTGGTGAGCGCCACGATCCCGCCCTTGCTGGCGGAGTAGGCCGCAACGCCGTGCTGGGCGGCAAATGCCTGCACCGACGCGACGTTGACGACGGCGGCGTTACCGGCCTCGAGCAAGTGCGGCATCGCATGCTTGCTCATCCAGAAGACCGCTGACAGGTTGACCGCGATGACCTCGTCCCAGACCTCGTCCGGGGTCTCGATGACGTCGCCGTAGCGCTGGATGCCGGCGCAGTTGACCAACACGTCCAACCTTCCGAGCGCCTCAACCGCCTCGGCTACGGCCCGTGCGCACTCGCTGCTACGGCTGACGTCGGCCCGGATCGCCAGCCCACCCTCGGGTGCGGCGGTCTCGTCGCGGTCGACGACGGCAACCCGCAGCCCCGCAGCGGTCAGTGCGGCGGCAGCGGCCTGGCCGATCCCAGCCGCACCCCCGGTGACGATCGCGGTCCTCATCGGGGCACCTGGGGGTACTCCAGGGCGATCCCGGTGCGCCCCGGCGACAGCGCTGCGAGGTGCCATCGGCCGAGATTGCCGGTGACCAGGGTTCGCAGCCCGTCGATCCAGACGCCGTTGGTCGGCGCGGAAAGCACCGTTCCCTCCGGGTCGTCGGCCACCGTCGTCACGGTCCCGTCGACCTCGACGTGCAGGATCCGATCCGGCCGGTAGCAGAAGACGTACGCCGATCCGTCAGCGCAGAGCGTCACGCCGTCGGGGATCGTGCCGGGCAGGTCGGCGACGACGTCCCGGTCGCCGGGGCAGCCATCGGCGCCGATCGGCAGCCGGACCAACGCCGGGGTGCAGGACTCGAGCACGAGCAGGGCCGAACCGTCCTCGGTGAGGGCTGCGCCGTTGGGGAAGTTGCTGCTCGCGGTGCTCCACACCTCGGTGCCGCCACCGGGTGCGATGCGGAAGACGCAGCCGTCGTCGCCCTTCCAGGTCCCCGAGTCGGTGACGTAGAGGTAGCCCGCGGCGTCGAACACCGGCCAGTTGGGGTTGACCATCGGCCGCTCAGCGGTGCCGGCGGAGTAGACGTCGACGGTTCCGTCGTGCGGATCCACCCGCAGGAGCTCGCGACGACCAACATCGCAGACGTACAGCAGCCCGGCAGCGTCAGCGCACAGTCCCAGCAGGAAACCGCCCGTGCTCGCGACCTGCGCCACCGAGCCGTCCGTACCGATCCGATAGACCTGCCCGGCCTCGCCGCCGGCGTACACCTGCCCGGTGGCATCGACCGTCACACCCTCCGGGTGGTCGAGCCCGGAGGCGTACGCGGTGATCTGGTCCAGAGAGACGGTCACGCGCGCATTCTGCCCACAGGTACAGGTGAGTCGAATGGTTCTGTCCACGCTGGCGACGCTGACCGGTAATTTTGGGAGGTCACCCCATCGAGAGGACACCGTGGTCGACCTGCAGGGAGCTCGGGTGCTGGCCCGGTCCGGGCTGCTCTCCCCGGCCCGCCCCGACCGGCTGCTCGGCATGGCGTTGGCCGTGGCCCGGTGGGGGATCTCGCCGGCGACCGGCTATGCCGCTGGCGCCGCCCGGCATCCGAACCGCCCCGCGATCATCGACGACAGCGGCATGCTCACCTGGCGCGAGGTCGACGCGCGCACCGATCGGCTAGCCGGGCACCTGCGTGCCCGTGGCGTGCTGGAGGGCGACGCAGTCGGCCTGCTGGCCCGCAACGGTCGCGGCTTCGTCGAGGCGGCCACCGCGTTAGCCAAGTGCGGC
>JBKJLP010000179.1:0-3086 GCA_046596735.1 Mycobacteriales bacterium
ACGTACAACCCCTGGGACCAGCGGATGTGCCTGGTGCCCGACGGCGACTTCTTTACCGCCGTCCGCTCGGGCAAGGCCGATGTCGTCACCGACCACATCGAGGGCTTCACCCCGACCGGCATTCGCCTGCGCTCGGGCGAGGAGCTACCCGCGGACATCGTCATCACCGCCACCGGTCTCAACCTGCTTCCGCTGGGTGGTATCGAACTCACCGTGGATGGCGAGCCCGTCAACATCCCAGAACGCCTAGCGTTCAAGGGCATGATGCTGGACGGGGTCCCGAATCTGGCTTTCGCGCTCGGCTACACCAACGCCTCCTGGACACTCAAAGTCGACCTGGTCTCGTCGTACGTCGCTCGACTACTCACGCTGATGAAGGCACGCGGGCAAGCGGTGGTGACCCCCCGGCGGCCGACCGGCCCGATGGCGATGACGCCGTTCATCGAGATGACGTCGGGTTACTTCGAGCGCTCGCGCGCCTTGCTCCCCCAGCAGGGCGACCGCGCTCCCTGGCGGCTTGAGCAGCATTACGGCAAAGACTCCGTGCTCTTCGCCGGCCCAGTCGACGACCCCGCGCTGGAGTTCGGTCGGGTCAGCGAGCCAGCCCGGACTACCTGAGGGTTAAGGCTTTCTCGCCGGCCAGGGAGCGTCGACAGGCCGCAGTCCCGCGAACCCGGTCCGGAGGGCGTGGTCGGCCGCCAGGGCACCTGCCACAAGCAAGCCGTTCTCGTACTCCCCGGTCATGACCGCAGCCACGACCAACTCCAATGGCCGCCGGAAGCTGGTCATCTCAGCTTCCTCGTGCTGCTGCACGTCGCGATCCACATCACGGAGTCCGCGCGCCAGGTAGATCCGGATCGCCTCATCCGACATGCCAGGGGTCGTGAGTACATCGACCAGGACATGCCAATCATCGGCGCCGAGCCCGGCCTCCTCGGCCAACTCGCGCGCGGCGGTCTCGTGCGCGGGTTCGCCAGCCTTGTCGAGCAGCCCGGCCGGCAGTTCGTCGAGCTGTCGCCCGACCGGGTGCCGGTATTGCCGGACCAAGACCATCTGGTTGTCCTCATCCAACGCCACCACCGCGACCGCACCCGGGTGCACGACGACGTCGCGGACGCTGTGGGTGTCGCCCGGCATCGCGACGTCGTCACGGCGCAAGGACATGACCCCTCCGCTGTAGACCACCTCGCTGCGCAGCACGTCGTAGACGTGGCTCACAGCGGCAGCATCCGGGCGTCAGCGTTGGCAACGGCGGCCGCGACGAACGCGCGGAACAGCGGGTGAGCGCGGGTGGGTCGGGACCGAAACTCCGGGTGCGCCTGCGTGCCGACAAAGAACGGATGCACCTCGGTGGGCAATTCGGCAATCTCGACCAAGTTGCCATCGGGCGAGGTGCCGGAAAACACCAGTCCGGCCTCCTCGAGCGCCGGGCGATAGCTGTTGCTGACCTCGTAGCGGTGCCGGTGTCGCTCGGTCGCCGGCAGCTCGCCGTACGCGGCCGCAGCGACCGTCCCTGGCTTCAGCGCGGTCGGCCACAGGCCGAGCCGCATCGTGCCGCCCATGTCGCGATCCCCGGCGACGACGTCCTCCTGTTCGGCCATCGTGGCGATGACCGAGTCGGGACCGTCCGGCTCGAACTCCGCGGAGTTGGCCTTTTCGATCCCGGCGAGTGAGCGTGCGACCTCGATCACCATGCACTGCAGGCCAAGACACAGCCCGAGCGTCGGCACCATGCCCGTGCGGGCCCAGGTGATCGCGCCGAGCTTGCCCTCGATGCCGCGCACCCCGAAGCCGCCGGGGACCAAAACGCCGTCGACGCCGTCGAGCGCAGCCGCAGCCCCGGACGCCGTCTCGCAGTCGTCCGAACTCACCCAGCGGATGTTGACCCGCGCGTCGTTGGCGAAGCCGCCGGCGCGCAGCGCTTCGGTCACCGACAGATAGGCATCGGGCAAGTCGACGTACTTGCCGACCAGGGCGACGGTGACCTCACGGCTCGGCGCGTGGACCCGTTGCAGCAACACGTCCCAGTCGGTCCAGTCCACGTCGCGGAACGCCAAGCCGAGCCGGCGTACGACGTACGCGTCCAACCCCTCGGCGTGGAGCACCTTGGGGATGTCGTAGATGGACGCAGCGTCGACCGCGGAGACAACGGCCTCCTGGTCGACGTCGCACATCATGCTGACCTTGCGCTTGAGCCCATCGCTGATGGGTCGGTCACTGCGGAGCACCAAGGCGTCCGGTGCAATGCCGATAGCCCGCAGCGACTGCACAGAGTGCTGCGTCGGCTTGGTCTTGAGCTCACCAGAGGGGCCGATGTAGGGGATCAGCGAGACGTGCAGGAAGAAGCAGCGGTCGCGGCCGACCTCCTGGCGCACCTGGCGGGCCGCCTCCAGGAACGGCAGCGACTCGATGTCGCCGACGGTGCCGCCGACCTCGGTGATGACCACGTCGACGTCGGGACCGGCGAGGCCACGGATGCGGTCCTTGATCTCGTTGGTGATGTGCGGGATGACCTGCACGGTGTCGCCGAGATATTCACCGCGGCGCTCCTTGGCGATGACCGCGCTGTAGACCTGACCGGTCGTGACGTTGGCGTCGCCGTGCAGATCCTCGTCGAGGAAGCGTTCGTAGTGACCGACGTCGAGGTCAGTCTCCGCACCGTCGTCGGTGACGAACACCTCCCCGTGCTGGAACGGGTTCATCGTTCCAGGGTCGACGTTGAGGTAAGGGTCGAGCTTTTGCATCGTCACCCGCAGCCCGCGAGCCTTCAGCAAGCGCCCGAGGCTGGAGGCGGTGAGCCCCTTGCCCAGGGAAGAGGCGACGCCACCGGTAACGAACAGGTGGCAGGTCGTCGAACTGGGCCGGTCACCGGCTGCTCGGGCCAACAGGGACTCCCCGTGCTCGGAGCGGACCTGACGTCCGCTGCACGGAAGTTCACTCTATCCGCCTGGGGCACTCTGCCGGGCATGACGCGCCACAACCGCGATCGTGGCCGGCAGGGCGACGACGATGGCGAGCGCAACGACCGCCGACCCGCTGTCGTTGAGCACGAACCCGAGGCCGGCCGCCGCAGCCACGGCGAGCAT
>JBKJLP010000195.1:0-4922 GCA_046596735.1 Mycobacteriales bacterium
GCGGGGAGACGCTTTCGCAGCACCGGCGGGACCTCGAGCGGCTGCGCGAACTCGTGTCGTCGTCGCGCGCTGACTTTGGCGTTCGCTTCGATCACGTCGCTGAGAATCTGGTTGTCGTGGACGAGCGAGGAACATTGATCCACGACGACCGAGCGCTGTTGGTCTTTATGGACCTCGTCGCCTCCGAGAGCCGCGGTGGTCGCATCGCGCTGCCGGTCACGACGACGCGGGTGGCAGAGCAGGTCGCGCGCTTCCACGGCTGTGACATCACCTGGACCGCCACCGCGCCAGCCGATCTGACGGCCGCGGCGGCTGCGCCAGGAGTCGTCTTCGCTGGCGACGGTCGCGGTGGGTTCGTGATCCCCGAGTTCTCCACGGCCATCGACGGCATGGCCGCCTTCGTCCGACTGCTGGGACTCGTCGCCCGGACTCGGTTGACACTGTCGCAGATCGACGAGCGGATCCCGCAGGCCCACCTGCTGCGGCAGTCGGTTCCCACGCCCTGGGCCGTCAAGGGCGCGGTCATGCGCACGGTGGTCGAGGCGGCCGCCGGTCGCGAGCTCGACACGGTCGACGGAGTGCGGATCGTTCAGCCCGATGGGAGCTGGGTTCTGGTCTTGCCCGATCCCAGCCAGGCGATCACTCACGTGTGGGCCGAGGCTGCTGATCCGGCGCAAGCAGCAGACCTTCTCGTCACGTGGTCCGGCGTCGTGGAAGGCGTGCGCACCTGAGTTGCGCCGGCGTACGGCAGGATGAGCGGGTGACGAGCAGCAGCGACCAGGCTCCCCGCCCGGATCGCTCCATGTCCTTGTTGGTCGACATGATGAGTAACACCCTCGACGAGGCCTATGCCGAGGCGGCACAACGCAAGGCAGGCCTGAGCGACGACCCGGCAACGACCGGCGGACGGCGCCGGACCACGAGCTTTCGCAGCCGGGCCACGGCCGTCATCCTGCTGGTTGCGTTGGGTCTGCTCACCGGCATTGCCGCCGCGCAAGTTAAGCGGCGACAGGAGGACCTCGGGGGCGTGCGCGCGCAACTCGCCAACGACGTCCAGCGGCGCACCGCGGATACAGACGCACTGGCGGAGCAGACCGCGGGCCGACGCCAAGAGGTCTCTCAGTTGCAGGAGTCCGGGCTCGCTGACCTGGCCACCGGCGCCCAGGTCAGCCGGCAATTGGCAGCTCTTGAGCTCGCGGCCGGGACGGGAGCGGTCACCGGACCGGGCGTCGTCGTCCGGCTCGACGACGCTCTCGACGCGGGCGTCGATAAGACGGAGAGGGGCTCCGCGACCACCACCCCGTCGCGTGTTCTTGATCGTGACGTCCAGGATGCCGTCAACGGGTTATGGGCTGCCGGCGCAGAAGCCATCAGCATCAACGACCTGCGACTCACCACGCAGACGGCCATCCGCAGCGCTGGAGAGGCGATCCTGGTGGACTTCCGGCCCTTGAGCCCGCCCTACGTCATCCGAGCCATCGGCAATCCCCAGGTACTGCAACCGTCGTTCGTGGACGGCGCCACGGGGCGTCGGCTTGCGACCTATACGACGCTGTACGGCCTGCGGTTCTCGGTGGGCCGCAGCGATGAGCAGGTCCTGCCGGGTTCTGGCTCGCCAAAGCTCAGATTCTCCAAGGTCGACGGGGCGGCGTCGTGATCCCGGCTATCGCACTCGCGATGGGCGTCGCACTCGGCTTGTTCTTGGAACCGACCGTCCCGGCTGCACTGCAGGCCTACCTGCCGATCGCGGTCGTGGCGGCCCTCGACGCGGTCTTCGGCGCCGTGCGCGCGCAGCTGGACGGGATCTTTGACGACCGCGTGTTCGTCGTGTCCTTTGTGAGCAACGTCCTCGTCGCCGGCCTCGTGGTGTTCCTGGGTGATCAGCTGGGTGTCGGCGGCCAGCTGTCCACCGGCGTCGTCGTCGTTCTAGGCATCCGGATCTTCTCCAACGCTGCGGCCATTCGCCGCCACATTTTCCGGGCATGAGCGGCCCGGAGCCCGCGGCCGCTCCCGAAGGCCGGCCGTCGCTGGTACGGAAGCTGCTGCATCCGCGGCTACGGCGGGTGGACATCGCTGTAGCCGTCTTGCTCGGGGTGCTCGGCTTTGCAGCCGCCGTCCAGGTCCGCTCCAATGACGCCGGGGCGGGGGTGCTCGCCTCAGCGCGTCAGGAGGATCTGGTGGCGATCCTCGACGACCTGTCCAGCCGCAGTGCTCGCCTCCGGCAGGAACTCAGCTCGCTCAATGCCACACGCGATCGGCTGACGTCGGGGCGCAACACCGACGCTGCGGCGCTCGCCGAAGCCCGACGGCGGACCCAGGTCCTCGGGGTGCTCGCCGGGACGGTCGCCGCGCGCGGGCCAGGCATCACCCTCACCATCGCCGACCCGGAGAGCAAAGTTGGGCCCGAAGTTCTCCTCGACACCCTCGAGGAACTTCGCGACGCCGGTGCGGAGGCGGTGCAGATCGAGGGCGCCGTCGATCTCGACGCCGGTCCCCGCGCACCGGCCAGCGGCGCCGTGGTCCGGGTCGTTGCCGGCACCGCGTTCGTCGGCGGTGGCGACCGCGGCGGTGTGGAGGTTGATGGAACGCTGTTGCGTGCGCCGTACCGCTTCTCGGTGATCGGAGACCCGGCGACGCTGGCCGCGGCCTTGGGCATCCCGGGCGGTGTCCTGGACAACGTCGAGCAACGCGGCGGAAGCGCTGCGGTCACCCGCAGCGAGGACGTCCGGGTGACCACGTTGCGACCGCTGGCGAAGCCTCGTTACGCTCGTCCTGCCGAGGAACCCAAGACCGGCTGACCGTTCCGGACCGAGGTGCCCGTCCCGCAGCCGCGGGCCGGGTCCGTACCAACGCGAGAGGCACCGGTGAACCCCGACGACCGCAAGTACACCGCAGAGCACGAGTGGGTCCTGCAGGTGGGCGAGGGCGACGACGCCGTGCTGCGCATCGGCATTACGTCGTACGCCCAGGAGGCGCTCGGCGACATCGTGTTCGTGACCCTGCCCGCCGTCGGGGCCGAGCTGACCGCCGGTCAGGCGTTCGGCGAGGTTGAGTCGACCAAGAGTGTGTCCGACATCTACGCCCCCGTCGCCGGCACGGTCAGCAACGCCAACGAACAGCTGGATAGCTCCCCGGAGTTGGTCAACGCCGACCCCTACGGGGACGGCTGGCTGATCGAATTGCGGCCGGCTGACGGGGCCCAGAGTGCTCTGGCTGCTGACGCGCTACTGGACGCTGCGGGCTACGCCGCCCTCACCGCAGGCTGACTGACCCGCACCGTCGAGGTGCGGTCGAGGTCGAGTACCGGGGCAGCACGCGCTCAGACCTCAGGTAGCGGTTGACCCTTCGCGGGCCGCCGCACTACTTTCGCTCCACAGCCCAAAGCGCCTTGTCCGATTCCGGGTCAGGTGTGCCGGGCGCGGCAAGCGAGCCCGGGGAGCCGGGACTGACGAGGAGGCGGTGTCCAGAGTGTTCTGCACCCAGTGCGGCCAGCAGAACCCGGAGGACAGCCGCTTCTGCAGCCGCTGCGGCGCACCGGTGGCGAGCGCACCAGCGCCTTCGCCGGAACGATCCGTCGAAACGACCTCGACCATCTCGCTGTCGGCGCTCGACAGCGCCCTCGAAGCGGAGGGCACGGACGGCGCGCCGGCGGAATCCGGGACCGCGAGCGCGGCCGATGCCCTGCCGCCCGGCAGCGCCCTGTTGGTGGTCAAACGTGGTCCCAACGCGGGGAGCCGCTTCTTGCTGGACGCCACGATCACCACCGCCGGTCGCCACCCGGAGAGCGACATCTTCCTTGACGACGTGACGGTCTCGCGCCGGCACGCGGAGTTCGTCCGCGGGGGAGACGGCTATCTCGTCCGCGATGTCGGGTCGCTCAACGGCACTTACCTCAACCGCGGCCGCATCGACACGGCAGCCCTGGCCGGCGGTGACGAGGTCCAGATCGGAAAGTACCGCCTGGTGTTCCTCACCGGCGCCAAGGGTGCCGACTCCCGGTGAGCACGAACCCGGTCGGCGAGATGTCCTCACGTGCATTCCTGAGTATTGGCGAAGTCCTGGGCCAGTTGCGCGGAGATTTCGCCGACATCACGATCTCCAAGATCCGCTTCCTGGAGGCCGAAGGGCTGGTGGAGCCCGAGCGCACGGCCAGCGGCTATCGCAAGTTCTCTCGAGAGGACGTCTCTCGCCTGCGCTACGTCCTCACCGCCCAACGCGATCACTACCTCCCGCTGCGCGTCATCAAGGAGCACCTGGACGCGATTGACCGGGGCCTGGAACCGCCGGCGTTGAACGGGGCCGGACCAAAGGTTCCCCGTGCGCTCGTCGCGGCGCAAGGACTGCCGGGGCCGGAGGCCTTTGCCCCTGACCTGAGCGAAATTCGGCTGTCGCGCAGCGAGCTCATCGGTGCAGCCGGCCTCGAGCCCGAGCAGCTCGAGCAGCTCGAGCAGTACGGCCTGATCGCCGTTCGTCCGGGCAGTAGCCACTATGACGGCGACGCGCTGGTCGTCGCCAAGACGGTGGCCGAGATGGCGCGGTTCGGTATCGAGCCCCGGCACCTGCGTCCGTTCAAGGCCGCTGCTGAGCGCGAGATTGGCCTCGTCGAGCAGGTCGTCACGCCCCTCGTGCGCCAGCGCAACCCAGAGGCGCGCGCTCACGCCGACGAGGTGGTCCGCGAGCTCGCGTCGCTCTCGGTCAAGCTGCACGCCACCCTGGTACGCGCTGGGCTCGGGCCGGGTCTGCGGAGGTAGGGTCGAGGCTGCGGCCGCTCCACCTCGGGCACCCGCCGGACGACCTGCAGGAGGACCAGATGGACGAGACCGCGGGACCCGGTGCCGACGCCGGGCTGGCTGAGGTCAGCGTGGTCGGCGTCCGTGTCGAGTTGCCCAGTCAGCAGCCGATCGTCCTGCTCAAGGAGATCG
>JBKJLP010000266.1:0-3820 GCA_046596735.1 Mycobacteriales bacterium
CCGCCACGGAGAGCAGCCCGGCGTCCTTGCAGGCGCGGGCGACACGGACGGCGATCTCGCCGCGGTTGGCAATCAGGACCTTGCGCACGGAACTCCCTCGTCAGACTGGCCCCCGGAGCCTATCGAGCAACGGCGAGGGCCCCGCCGCAGGGTGCGGCAGGGGTAGGTGAAGCGGAGCCAGGAGCCACCCAACGGCGTTGGTGCCGGGTCGGACGGACCGACGAACCGTGCCCTACTCGTTGACCAGGACCGGGACGCCGACTGCCGCGGCAACGGCAGCGCCTCGTACGGCGGGAGGTGCCGACACCCTGAAGTGGACGACCTCGTCCGGGCGGGCCCCCTCGCCGTGCTTGTCGTAGGCGGCGGTGCCGAGCAGCGATCCGCGCGCGTCGTAGAAGCCGACCAGCACCTGCAGGTCGATCAGCTCACTGACATCACTGGTGACGGTGAGCGTCCCCGTCACCGCCCCGCGGTCGAGTCGCATCGCCATGAGGGTGAACCGGTCGTCGAACGGAGCCGCGGCCTGCACGACGGTCCCCGGTGAGGGGTGGGCCGAGGTGATGCTGGGCAGCACTGGGTCGCCAGTCGGTCGGACCAGACCGGGGAAGGACGTGGCTGCAGCGGTGGCCCGGTCCGGAACCGGACGGTTCGACGAGCTGGACGCCAAGGCAAGTGGCACGCCGATCCCCACTGCGGCGGCAAGTGCCACCGCAGCGAGGACCGGCGTACCGGGGGAGCGCACGATCAGCTCGTCACGCCGAGGGCGCGACCCACGATGCCGAACAGGTCGGTGTTGTCGACCCGGCCCTGGAGCTGGTCGGAGCCGGCGCCGTAGCTGAAGACCGGGACGTCCGCGCCCGTGTGGTTGCCGGAAAGGTAGGCGAGCCACAGGGAGGCGGTCGTGTCGCCGTCCTGGACCTGCGCCGGGTCGGTCGGGATGCGGAACGTCGCCGGTGCGAAGTTCTTCACGTTGCCCGCACCACTGCCGTTGATGGGGCCGGCAGAGCGCGTGGTGTCCTTGGTGTTACCTGACGTACGCAGCGTCAGGCTGTTGTTGGCCGGGTTTCCGCCGTCGTTGTTGGTCGGCGGGGCAGCCGCCTCGGCGTTGGTGAAGGTGCCCTTCTCGACGATGTTGAAGCCGGCGCACTCGTGGTCGGCCGTCACGATGACCAGGGTGTGGCCGTCCTTCCTGGCGAAGTCGAGTGCGGCCTTGACGGCGTTGTCGAACGCCTTGGTCTCCTCGAGGGTCTGGGCCGCGTCGTTGGCGTGCGAGCGCTTGTCGATCAGCGCGCCCTCGACCTGGAGGTAGAAGCCGTTGCCCTTGCTGCTGCTCTTCGAGAGCAGGTCGATGGCCTTGGTGGTCATCTCCGCGACGCTGGGCTCGGCGGACTGGACGGCCGTGGGGTTCTCGCGCTTGAACTTCTCGATGGTCAGGTTGCCCCTGTTGAACAGGCCGAAGACCTTGCTGGCGGACGCGCCGGCCAGGTCGGTGCGGGTCGCCACGGTCTGCGAGGTCGGCGAGCTGAGGATCTGGTAGCCCTGGTCGGTGAGGGATGTCTCGTCGGCGGCATCGAAGCGCGACAGGCCGCCGCCGAGGAGGACGTCGGCCGTGCCGTTGCGGGCGATCTGCTCCGCGATGGGGGTGACGCGAACGTCGCTGGTCGGCAGGGCCGTGCCGGTGACGGCGAGGTCCTGACACGAGGCGGCACTGTACGTCGGGCCCTGGCAGCCGCGGGCGAGGGCGTGGCTGACCTGTCCGGCCGGGGTCGCGTCGGTGATCTCGGCGGTCGAGACGTTGCCGGTCGCGTAGCCGGCCTTCTTGGCGAGCTCCATGAGCGTCGGGACGACGTTGCCCTTGGCGTCGATGCCCAGGGCAGCGTTGTAGGTCTTCACGCCCGAGGCCCAGGCGGTGGCGGCCGAGGCGGAGTCCGTGACGGCGTTCGGCTTGAAGTCGGCTTCGCCCGGCTGACCGGAGAGCTTCTCGATGGCGTAGGTGCTCACGAACCCCTTGGAGGGAAGGGTCTCCATCGCGAGCCGGCCGTCAAGGCCCTCGTAGCGCTGCCGTGTCGCGGCGACCTGGGTGACGCCCATGCCGTCACCGAGCAGGTAGATCACGTTCTTGATCCGGCCGTCGTTGCCCTGCGAGGCGGCGTAGGCCTGCGGCACGGCCAGCGTGGCAGCTGCGGCAGAGGCGAGGGCCACGAGGGCTAGGGGCAAGGGGCGAGTGCGCACGGCGTCTCCTGAGTAGAGGACCTCCTTCGTCGGAGGGCGACTCTCAGTACCGTCGCTGTCCAGCTCGACGGGCACCCGCCCCTTGAACGACTACTCGGTGAACGTCCGGCAAAGAACTAACGAGGCAGTCCCGAGGCGCGCCAGGAGTGCGGGCCGTGACTGAGTGGGGTACGCAGCTGTGGGGTCGCCCACAGCGACCCGGCCCGCGGCTCGAGGGGGATGCTGTCCTGCCTGGTCGCCGAGACGAGCAGCGCAACGACCGCGGCAAGCTCCTCCGCGGTGGCCGCCCCGCGCACGACCTTCAACACTGTCCTGTCAGCCGCCCTGCTGTGGCCGCTCCCGGACTCGTTCGTCTCGCGCGCGCTCACAGCGGGATGTTCCCGTGCTTCTTGGGCGGCAGCGACTCGCGCTTGTTCTGCAGCAACCGCAGGGCTTTCGCGATCTCCAGCCGGGTCTGGGCCGGCTCGATGACGGCGTCGACAAAGCCGCGCTCCGCGGCGATGTAGGGGTTCGCGAACGTGTCCTCGTACTCCGTGATGAAGTCGGCGCGGGCCTTCTCCGGGTCGGCGGAAGCGGCGATGTCCTTGCGGCGCACGATGTTGACGGCACCCTGGGCGCCGACGACGGCGATCTGCGCTGTCGGCCAGGCCAGGTTGATGTCGGCCCCGAGGTGCTTGGACCCCATCACGACGTAGGCGCCGCCGTAGGCCTTGCGGGTGATGACGGTGACCTTCGGGACGGTCGCCTCGGAGTAGGCGTAGAGCAGCTTCGCGCCACGTCGGATGATGCCGGCGTGCTCCTGGCCGACGCCGGGGAGGAAGCCCGGGACGTCGCAGAAGGTGAGGATCGGGATGTTGAAGGCGTCGCAGGTCCGCACGAAGCGGGCGGCCTTCTCGGAGGCGTCGATGTCGAGGGTTCCCGCGAGCTGCATCGGGTTGTTGCCGACGACGCCGACGGAGCGCCCCTCGACCCGGCCGAACCCGACGATCATGTTCGGCGCCCAGAGCTGCTGCACCTCAAGGAAGTCGCCGTCGTCGAGCACCGCCTCGATCACGGTGTGCATGTCGTAGGGGGCGTTGTTGCTGTCCGGGATGAGCGTGTCGAGCTCGGTGAGCAGGTCCTCGGTGAGGACGTCGCCGGCGTCGAAGACCGGCGGCTCGGAGAGGTTGTTCGACGGCAGGAACGACAGCAGCGTCTTCGCCAGCTCCAGCGCCTCGTCCTCGTCGTGGCTCATGAAGTGGGCGACGCCGGACTTGGAGTTGTGGGCCCGGGCGCCGCCGAGGTCCTCGATGCTGATGTCCTCGCCGGTGACGGTCTTGATGACGTCGGGGCCGGTGATCATCATGGCGCTGGCGCCGTCGACCATGAGGTTGAAGTCGGTCAGCGCGGGGCTGTAGACGTGCCCGCCCGCGCAGTTGCCCAGGATCAGGCTGATCTGCGGCACGACGCCGGACGCCATGACGTTGCGGTAGAAGATGTCGCCGTAGAGCGCAAGCCCCATGATCCCTTCCTGGATGCGCGCGCCGGAGCCCTCGTTGATGCCGACGAGCGGGGCGCCGGTCTTCAGCGCCAGATCCATGACCTTGAC
>JBKJLP010000080.1:0-3311 GCA_046596735.1 Mycobacteriales bacterium
GAACCGGTGGTCGCGGAAGCTCAGCGACATCGAGCCGGAGAAGTCCTCGATCGGGGAGATCTCCTCGAAGATCTCCTCGAGGCCAGACCTGGTCGACATGTCGTCGCGACCGGCGGCGACCGCCTCGGCGACACGTGCCTTCCAGATCTCGTTGCCGACCAACCAGTCGAACGAGGAGACCTGCAGGTCAAGCAGGTTGGGAACCTCAAGAGGCTCCCGGATCTTCGCGAACGAGACGCGCTTTTTGTTGCTGGACGTACGGGAGGAACTGCGGGCGGCCAAGAGGGGTCCTTCCGAGGGCAGAATCCTGCCAAAGCTGAAATCCCAGGCGGCGCACACACTCGTCCGGCCACCCCAGGCATCCGGCCCGGGCGGTTATATGACGGAGGGCAGCGCAAAGATGCAGTCTAGCCTGCGATCAAGCGTGCTGTCGAGTCGGGGCTGGTCGCGAGCGCCCAGACGTGCTAAAGGGCGTCGACCTTGGTCACGAGCCAGCGTCCACCGCTGCGCACCACGGTCATCCGCACCCGGCTGAGGTCGACCTTCTCGCCGGTGACCTGGGTGCTGGTCGTGACCTGGTTGACATAGACAATCGTCACCACCTCGTCCGGGGAGGCGCGCACGACCCCGGCGTTGATGACGTTGGCCTTGACGACCGCCTTGTAGCGCTTGGCGACGTCGGCCACCACCTTGGTGGTGGTCTTGTCGTAGTCGGTACGGAAGTCGCCTGTGGTGAGCGCCCGACCAGCACCGAAGTCCTTGTCCAGTGTGCGGTAGTCGTAGCTGAACAACTCGCGGGCGGCGTCACGGCTCGCCTCCAGCCCGGTTCGGCGGGCAGCTTCGGTTTGCTGCTTTTCGCGCACGTCGAGCCAGACGAACGCCGTGGCCACGCCGACCACCAGGGTGACCAGCAGCAGAGCGATCACCGGTAGGCGCAAGAGCCCCCGCCGTCGGTTCGGCCGACGACGTTGGCGACGCCCGCCAGCCGTCGGGGTCAAGCCGGGCACGGTGTTGGGCTGCATCGGCGCAGCGACCGGCGCCACCGAGAAGCCGGCCGCCATCGGAGCGTCGTAGCCCGGGTCGTACGGCTCGACGTAGGGCTCTTCGTAGGGCTGGTCGTCGTAGGGCTGGTCGTCGTAGAGCTGGTCGTCGTAGGGCTGGTCGTCCTCGTGGTCGTCATCGAAGGCGGCAACGAACTCACCGTCCTCGTCCACCGGCGCCAGACTGTCGAGGTAGGCCAGTCGCTCGGTCAGCGACCCCGCGGTCGGATCGTTCTCCGCCCACCCGGTGCCGGTCGCCTGGTCGTCGGCAGGCAGGTCATCGCCAGGGCGCGCCTTGTCCGCCACGTCAGCCCACGAACTGCAGCGTCGAGGTCAGCCAACGACCATTGTGGCGCTCGAGGTCGAGCTGCATGCGGTAGGTGTTGGAGCGCCCATCGGGGGCGGCCTTGTTCTTCACGTTGCTGTCGACGACGACCAGGGCGGTCGCGCTCTCGGTGTCAGACCGCACCAGCGCCGCTTCGAGCACCCGGCCCTCGGCGATCACGTTGTTGTCGGCGAGGACCTTCTTCAGGTCCTCCGAACGCTGCGCGAAGTCGGTCTTGAACTGCCCCGTGGCACCATCGAGCACCCGCTTAAGGTCGGCCTCGATCTCGCGGCCGTCTATCGAGGTGAGGTTGAGCGCCTCCTGCCGCGCAGCAGCGAGCGCCCCAGCACGCGCCGACGCGCGCTCGTCGTAGCCGCGCAACGTCAGGGAACCGACCAGCGCGGCCACGAGTAGCGCCAGGAGCAGAACGCCGAGCCCGACCACGAGAGCAACCGGAGTGCTGCGCTCAGCGGTCTCCGGCTCTGCCTCCAGGGCAGTCGTGTCGACGTCGGTCACGACGCGAGGGGGCCGAGCAGCAGCCACTGCCAGGAGTCGCCACCGAAGAACTGGCTCGCACCGGCGGTCGATCCGATCGTCAAACGACGCCCGTCCTGGGTGATGACATTGCCGGTCAGCGGGTTGTAGTCCGCCAACATCACGGCGTCGTCGCTGACCGCTGCCCCGGTCGAGGAACTGCGCCTAGCCGAGGCGGAGGTCTGACTGCTCTGGTTGGGGACCGCGCTGCTGGTGTTGTTGGGGAACGGCTTCTCGCCGGCCGGGCGAGGCGCATTCTGCGCACCACGCACGTTGCTGCCGGTTTGTGGATCGTTAGCGCAGTAGGCCAGCAGGTTGGGCGTGCGCAGCTTCGTGTCAGACGGGGGACGCTTTTTCGTCGCCTCATAGCCCTTAGTGCAGGCCGCTGGAGACCCGGTGCTGACCAGACCGAAGTGGGTTGTGCCGTCGTTAGGTACGACGGTGAAGCCACCGGCGATGACGTTGGGATAGGTCACCAGGATCTGCCGCAGGGCAGGGATCCGAATCGCCTGCACTTGAGCCACGGTGACCAGGTTGGACAGCAGCACCGGCAGCGCCGAGCGGTTGCTCTCCAGCAGGTCGGTCGTGACCAGGGCGCTCTGCGTGCCGTTGGCGAACAGCCGACGAAAGTCCGGGTCGCTCTTACGCAACTGCGCGCCAAGGTCGGCGAGGTCCCGGTTGAAGGAGCGGAACTGACCGGCGGTGTCGCGTTGGGTGTTGAGCACGGTCACGCCGTCGCTGATCAGTCGCTTGGTCTGCGGCAGGCTGTCGGTGGCGGCCTGCGTGAGCAAGTCACCCGCGTCCACAAGCCGCTGGAGGCTGTCGCCGGTGCCCTCGAAGGCCTTGCCCAACTCATCCAGCACGATCGCCACGTCGTTGGTGTCGACGCTGTTGGCCAGCCGGTCAAGGTTGACCAGCAGTTGGGTCGGCGGGATCGGGATCGAGGTGCGGTCCTTGCTGATGACCGATCCCTCACGCAGGAAAGGCCCGCTGTCGGTCGCCGGCTGCAGGTCGACGTACTGCTCCCCGACGGCGGATCGGTTGCCGACGAGCGCCTTCGTGTCGGTGGGCACCTTGGTGCCGGGGCGAAGGCGCAGCCCCACGCGGACGCCGTCCGGACGCAGGTTCAGTGAGACGACCTTGCCGCTCGTGACACCGCGGTAGGTCACCTCGGCGCCCTTGAAGATGCCGCCGGAGTCGACGAAGTCAGCGGAGACGACGTAGCCCTGATCCTGGAAGTATTGACCCAGGCCCGCGTAGCGAATCCCGGTGTAGGACAGGCCCAGCACCGAGACGAGGCCGAAAACGAGCAACTGCAGCTTGGTGGTCGTGGTGATCACGTCAGGCCTCCCAGGAGCAGACGCAACAACCCACGCTGGGACGAGCTGGACGTGGAACCGCGGGCGGCAAGT
>JBKJLP010000115.1:0-6186 GCA_046596735.1 Mycobacteriales bacterium
CTTCGGCGAAGGACTGCCAGCGCGATCATGTGAGTGGCCCCGCCCACGAAGCAGACGAAGGTGAAGGGGCCGACCTTGCCCGTTGTGAGTTCCCAGAGGAAGCCTGCGACGGCGACGGTAACGACCGCGAAGTAGGCGTAGATCATGGCGTCCCTGTTCAGGTCGCTCTGGCGCTCGTCTGCTTCATCGGTCTGCGCGACCGCCCACTCGCTGCGGGAAAGCCCAAGGAAGGTTCCTAGGGCCGCCATGAGCCCAAAGTTGAAGGCGGCCTGTCCATAGTGCCCGGCGAAAGCAGACGCGACCGCCATGACGACGCCGAGCGTCAGAGAAACCGCGAGTACCGACCACCTGGGCTTACGACTAGTCACCCTCACTGAACATCTCCTCCACAGCGGCACCGAAAAACTGGGCAAGACGTATCGCCAGCGGTAGCGACGGGATGTATCGACCGACCTCAATGGAGTTGATCGTCTGTCGCGAGACTCCGAGCGCGAAAGCCAATTCCCCCTGGGACATGGAGGTGGCTTCGCGCCGTTGACGGACATCATTTCGCACCTGGCAAGTGTGCTTGTCAGGGTGCTTACTTGTCAAACATGCTTGTCAGCACGTTGTGGCTCCGCCGTCCGAAATGAGCACGAGTCCACGGCTCATCGATCTGCTTGCCGCGCTCGGCGTCGCGGGGTTGTTCGCCGTGCCTGTCAGCGCGGCCGAACGGCCCACAACCGTGAAGGTAACGGGCACTGAGTCCGATCTAGACGGACTCCGACCGGATGGCGCGGAGTGCTCGGTCTCCGGCGGTGGCTGCCACGGCACCGCTGTCGGTCGCGCGGAGTACGCCGGGGGGCTCGCTGGCACGGCGTCGTACATCCTGCGGCTCGCCCCCGACGTGCGGCCTGATGGCGTTCATTACGCGGGAAGTGCGCACTTCGATCGGGTCGTCACGCCGTGCGGCACCGGAGCTGTCGACATCGATTTTCGTGGTGTGTACCCACCCACAGCCTTCGACCCAGCCACCCACACCACCACGAACAAGGAAGTGCAGACCGTGCGGGTTGGTTCAGGCACCGGCGGTATGGCCGGGGTTACTGGCCAGTGGAACACCATTCTTCGAGACCACAACGACACCAAGACGGATGGCCACTACTCGGGTTTCCTGACGTGCTCGGCTCCAGCAGCCCGGCACTAACCGCGTTCTGGTGCACTTCGGTGATGACCGAGCGAGCGGGCAGCAAGAAGGGAGGTCGCTCCGCCGTGACGATCCCGACGGAGCGCCTCGTCCTCACGCCGCTCTTGGTCGAGGACGCCGAGGAGATGATGGGCGTGCTTGATGACGAGCGGCTGCACGAGTTCACCGGAGGACACCCGCTTACCCAACGACAGCTTCTTGACCGCTATCGCCAGCTCGTTGCCGGCGCCCGCGATCCGAGCCAGGAGTGGCTCAATTGGGTCATTCGTCAACGCCCCGACATGATCGCCATCGGCACCGTGCAGGCGACAGTGAGGAGTGGTGAAGACCTCCGCGCGGACGTTGCGTGGGAGATCGGCATCCCCTGGCAGGGCCACGGGTTCGCCACTGAGGCAGCTTCAGGGATGGTTGCCTGGCTCCGGAGCGTGGGTGTCGATCACCTCAGCGCGAACATCCATCCGGACCACCATGCCTCCCGGCGGGTGGCGGCTCGTCTGGGGCTCGTACCGACCGACGACTTGTGCGACGGGGAAACGGTCTGACAGTGAGCCGCGGAGACCTGATCGGCGCCCGATCGCGTCAAGCACCTTCCACTCCGCTTCCGCCCCACCAGCGGCACTCTTGGCAACGATGAGGGCCGCCCAGGTAGGCGGCGCCGTTCGCGTTGGAGCTTGAGTGGGCGAGGGGGGATTTGAACCCCCACGTCCTTTCGGACACTGCGACCTGAACGCAGCGCGTCTGCCATTCCGCCACTCGCCCGAGTGGTCTTCGAGCAAGCCCGCAGAACGCTAGCACCCAAGCGCGGATACGATCATGGCTCAGCGGGAAGGGAGCCGGCGTGGGAGTGCTGCAGCGCTTCGAGCGTCGACTCGAAGGCTTGGTCGAAGGTGTGTTCGCGCGCGCCTTTGGCGGGGCGGTCCAACCCGTCGAAGTCGCCGCCGCGCTCCAGCGCGAAGCGGCCGACAAGAAGGCCATCGTCGGCCAGGGACGGGTCCTCGTCCCCAACGTCTACATCGTGGAGCTCGCGAGCAGCGACGCCGAGCGGCTGGGTGAATACGACGCCGCCCTGCGCAAGGAGCTCGGCGACATGGTCACCGAGCACGCCCAAGAGCAGGGCTGGTCGTTCGTCGGTCCGGTGGCCGTCCGGCTCGAGCCGGTCGAAGACCTCGGGACCGGTGTTTTCCGGGTCCGAAGCTCGGTCGAAGCCGGACGCGTCGAGCCGCTCGCGCAGGGGGCCGATGGGGGCGAGCGCTTGGAGTTCAGCACCGGGACCCATGCTGGGCAGGTGACCCCGCTGACCCACGACGTGACCGTGCTCGGTCGCGGCACCGATGTCGACGTGCGACTGACCGACCTCGACGTCTCTCGCCAGCACGCCGAGGTCCGGCGCGACGGCGCCCACATCTGGCTCATCGACCTCGGGTCCAGCAACGGCACAACGCTCAACGGACGCCGCATCGACCGAGCGGCGATGCACGACGGCGACGTGATCCGTCTCGGTGGCACCGAGATCCGCTACCGGTCGGCTCCCTAATGGCCTCAGCGCTTCTCGTCACGGTGATCAAGTTCGGCTTCCTGATCCTGCTGTGGCTCTTCGTCGTTTCCGCCGTCCGCACGATCCGTACGGACCTGTGGGGCGGCAAGCCGCTGCGCACGCCAGCGCCTTCCGCCGCCCCGGCGGCGAAGGCGGGCAAGGGCCGGCGCTCGGTCGCCCGCCGTCTCGTCGTTACCGAAGGAGCCCTCGCCGGCACCACCCTGACCCTGGGCGACACCGCGGTGACCCTCGGCCGAGCGGACGACTCGACCCTCGTCCTTACCGACGATTACGCCAGCAGCCGGCACGCGCGGCTCGTGCTGCAGGACGGCACCTGGCAGGTCGAGGACCTCGGATCCACCAATGGCACCTACCTGGGCGCCCACAAGGTGCAGCGGCCAACCCCGGTTCCACTCGGTCAGCAGATTCGCATCGGCAAGACCGTGCTGGAGCTGCGTCGATGACGCTGTCGTTGCGCTTCGCGGCGCGCTCCCACATCGGGCTGCTCCGCCAGATCAACCAGGACTCCGTCTACGCCGGTCCGCGGCTGCTCGCCGTTGCCGACGGGATGGGCGGACACGCAGCTGGCGAGGTGGCGAGCGCGGTGGCCATCGCCGCCATTGCGCCGCTCGACGAAGACGCCCCAGGCGCCGACCTCCTCGACGCCCTGCGTGAAGCGGCCCTCGTCGCCAACCAACACCTGCGCGACATGGTCGAAGGCGACCCGGCCCTTCAGGGCATGGGTACGACGCTGACAGCGATCCTGTCGGCCGGCAGCCGCCTCGGGCTCCTGCACATCGGCGACTCGCGCTGCTACCTGCTGCGCGACGGCGAACTCAGCCAGATCACCCACGACCACTCCCTGGTGCAGGCCCTCATTGACGAAGGGCGCATCACCGAGGACGAAGCGAGCAGCCACCCGCAGCGGTCAGTCATCACCCGCGTCCTGGACGGCCGGCCGGACCTCGAGGTCGACCTGTCCGTACGCGAGGTGCGCCAAGGTGACCGCTACCTGATCTGCTCGGACGGGCTGACCGGGCCCGTCGGTAGCCGCGACACCCTGACCGAAACGCTGGCGATCGCCGACCCACAGGAAGCCGTCGACCGGCTCGTGCAACTCGCGCTGCGCGGTGGCGGACCCGACAACATCACGGTCATCGTGGCCGACGCCGTCGAGTCCGAGGTGGTCCCGCACCCGACACCCGTCGTGGCAGGGGCCGCGGCGGAGGCGCCCCAGGAGCCGCCGCCGGGTGTCGCTGACAGTGCTGCCAGTAGGGCGCGCACCGCTGAAGGCCGCGACGTCCCCGACCCAGCTCGAAGCAACCCCGCCGCGGCGGCTGCCATCGCCACACCGACCGGTCGCGGCCGCCGCGCGGTCGCGCTCGTCGCGGTCCTGGCGGTCCTCGGCGTGTTGAGCACCGGCGCCGCCTGGGCCTACATCCGTACGCAGTACTACGTCGGCGCCGACGCCGAGCAGGTGGCGATCTTCCGCGGGGTCAACGGATCCGTCGCGGGCGTCGAGCTGTCTAGCGTCGCCACCCGCAGTGACCTCAACCTGGATCGGCTCGGCGAACTCGACGCGGCCCGGGTGAAGAAGGGCATCGTTGCCAAAGACCGCGCCGACGCCGCGCGCATCGTCACCCGGCTCACGTCGTTGGCGGTCGCCTGCCCCACAGCCACCCCGACTCCCGCACCGTCGGCCTCCGCCGCGCCGCCGCGCTTCCCGACCGCTCCGACCGGTGGGTCACCTTCGCCACCGGTCGTCCCCAGCTCTTGCCCCGCTCCGTGAGCGCCCCGACTGTCACGCCCTCCTTCGCCCCCGCCCGGCGCGGCACCGAACTGAGTCTGACGGCCTTCGCCGTCCTGGTCGCCATGGCTGCTTACGCCGCCGTGGGCGTCTCCGTGCAGGGCACACTCCCCTCGGGCGCCCTGACGTACGGCCTGGGACTGATGGGCGTCTTCGGGCTGGCCCACCTCGCCGTGCGCACCTTGGCGCCCTACGCGGACCCGCTGATCCTGCCGTGCGTGGCGCTGCTCAACGGCCTGGGTCTGGTGATGATCCAGCGGCTCGACCTCGACGCGATCGCCCGCGCGCAGCAGCGCAGCAAGCCGCTGCCGCGCGCCGACGCGCCGCTGCAGCTGCTGTGGACCGCGATCGCGGTGCTCGCCTTCATCGCCGTGCTCGTCGTCATCCGTGACCACACGCAATTGGCCCGCTACACCTACACCAGTGCGGCTGTCGGGCTCTTCCTGCTCCTGCTTCCGGCCGTGCCCGGCGTCGGGGCCACCATCAACGGCGCCCGGCTTTGGATCCGCCTCGGACCGATCACGGTGCAACCCAGTGAAGCCGCCAAGATTGCGCTCATGGTCTTCTTCGCCGGCTACCTGGTCACCAAGCGCGACGTGCTGTCCCTGGCCAGCCGCCGGGTCGCCGGCATCGACCTGCCCCGGGCCCGCGACCTGGGTCCCATCCTCGTCGCCTGGGCCGCGTCGCTCGCGGTGCTCGTCCGCGAGAAGGACCTTGGCCCGTCCTTGCTGTTCTTCGGCATCTTCATCGTGATGCCCTACGTCGCCACCGAGCGCACCTCCTGGTTGCTCATCGGCCTCGGCCTGTTCGGCCTCGGGTCCTTTACGGCCTACCACCTGTTCGGCCACGTCCAGGCGCGCGTGGACACGTGGCTACATCCCTTCGCCGACGCTGCCGGCGGCGGCTACCAACTGACCCAGGGGTTGTTCGGCCTGGGGACCGGCGGGATTACCGGCACCGGGCTCGGCCAGGGTCAGCCGGGGATCGTGCCGTTCGCCAAGACCGACTTCATGATGACCAGCATCGGTGAGGAGCTCGGGCTCGTCGGTGTCATGGCGGTGTTGCTGCTGTTCGCCGTCATCGTCGAGCGCGGGCTGCGTTCGGGGCTGGCTTGCCGCGACAGCTTCGGGAAGCTGCTCGCCACCGGGCTGTCTTTCGCCCTAGCCCTGCAGGTCTTTGTCATCGTCGGCGGCGTGACCGGGCTCATCCCGCTGACCGGCGTGACCTTGCCGTGGTTGTCGTACGGCGGAAGCTCGGTCGTCATGAACTGGGTGCTGGTCGCGATCCTGCTGCGCATCAGCGACGCCGCCCGCCGCCCCGCGCCCTCCGCGCTCGCCCCTACCCAGGCCAGGGAGGCGCTCGAAGAAGCGCACACCACGGTCGTCCGCAGGAGCGCCTCGTGAACGCCCCGCTCCGTCGCGTTGCCCTGGCGTGCTTCCTGCTGTTCGGCCTCCTGCTCGTCAACGTCAACTACGTCCAGGTGGTCAAGGCAGACGACTACCGCAACGACCCTCGCAACGCTCGGGCACTGCTACGCAGCTTCGCCAACGAGCGCGGGCCGATCGTGTTGTCCAGCGGTGGCGGTGGCGCGACCGCAGTGGCCGTCGACAAGGCCACCCCCGGGGACCAGTTCAAGTTCCTGCGCACCTACCCCGGCGG
>JBKJLP010000138.1:0-5126 GCA_046596735.1 Mycobacteriales bacterium
GGATCTCCAAGAACTGCGTCAGAGCCGCCCGGTTGGGCAGGCCGGTGAGCGCATCGCTCAGGGCCATCCGCGACAGGCGAGTCTCCTGCTCTAGACGCACGGTGATGTCGCGGGTAGCTGACTGAATCTCCATGACCTCGCCGTCGGCACCGAGCACGGGACGGGCTTGCGTCTCCACCCAGATCCACCGCCCGTCGGCGTGCTGTAAGCGGTAGTGCATTAGGGAGGACTCGCCTGTGGTCACCAGCCGCAGGTGGGCGTCTGCCACCTGCTGCACATCGTCAGGATGCACGGGGGAAGCGTTGGTCCAGTCACCCAGCAGTGCCGTCGCCGGACGTCCGAGCAGGTCGAAGGCGGCCGGTGATGCGTAGGTGCACACGCCTTCGGCCGTGTGCCGGGCAATGAGGTCCCCGGCATTCTCGGCGAGCAGGCGGAAGTGGGCCTCTGACTCAGACAGCGCTCCCCGGGAGGCGCGCTGCAGGGTCACGTCGCGGTAGCTGACCACCGCGGCGTAAGCCTGCGCCTGGTCGGGCCGGAAAACCGGCTTCGCCGTGACCTGCAGCCACCAGCTCTGCTCCCCCAGGCGCATCTCGATGAGTTCGGCCTCGACGGTCTCGCCACCTTCGAGCACGCGTTGCTGCGGCCGAGCTCCAAATGGAATCGGCGACCCGTCTTCGGTGAAGAACCCACCCCCGGCCTTGGCCATGACATCGCCGTGACCTACGACGGTCGGGTCGAAGCCGAGCAGAAAGCGGGCCAGCTCGTTGGCAAAGACAACACCGCCGTCCCGCGTCCACACGAGCGTCGCGCAGTCGAGCGAGTCCAGCGCAGCCGTCAGGAGGCCAACGTCCACGGACTTGTCCACGCTCACCACGACATGATCGCCCATGCGTGCCGGGGATGTGCCCCTTATGCGTCGAAGTCGACGACGAGGTCCTGCGTACGCGGGCGGCTTTGGCAGGTAAGGCGGTAACCAGCCTCAAGCTCCCACGTCTCGAGCGCGTGGTTGGCCGCCATGTCAACCTGGCCGTCAACTTTTGCTCGGCAGGTGGCGCAGACTCCGGCCGTGCACGACCAAGGAAGTTCGAGCCCGGCTCTCCGGCCGGCTTCCAGGACGGTCTCCCCCGGCGCGATCTCGATCTCACTGGTGCGGCCGTGCAAGACGACGTGGGCGCGTACGGCACCCGCGGTCGGATCGGTGATCACGGGCGGCGGTGGAGTCGGCGTGCCGAAGAGCTCGACGTGAACCCGGTGGGCGTCGACACCAGCCGCCAGCAAAGCTCCGCGGACCGCAACGCTCATCTCCTGCGGTCCGCAGATAAACACCTCATCCACGTCATCCGGAGCGAGCACCGAGGACATCAACTGCTTGATCTTCGCGCCGTCGATCCGCCCCGCGTACAAAGGGATATCGGAGCCCTCGCGCGACAGCACATGCAGGATGCGCAAGCGGTCGAGGTAGCGGTCCTTGAGGTCGGCAAGGTGCTCGCGGAACACGATCGAGGCGGCCGTGCGGTTGCCGTAGACCAGCGTCACCCGGGCGGTCGGCTCGGTCGCCAGGAGGTGGCGCATGATCCCGAGCACCGGGGTGATGCCGCTCCCGGCCGCGATACCGAGGACATGCCGGTCGGCCACCGGGTCCGGCGCCGGGGTGAACCGGCCCTCCGGCCCAAGGACCTCGACGATGTCGCCGACGTGCACCGAGGAGGCGACGTAGGAGGAGAACACTCCGTCCGGGACCTGCTTGACCGCGACCCGCACCTCGCCGTCGCCGGGTGCCGTGCAAATGCTGTACGAGCGTCGCAGTTCGACCCCGTCGAGAACCGTCCGCAGAGTGAGGTACTGCCCGGGCAGGAAGGTGAAGTCTTCGGGCGCCTCGAAGGCGAGGGATAGGCAGGTGTCGGTCTCGCGCCGGACGTCGAGCACCCGCAGTGGCTGGAACTCCACTCAGTGCGCCTTGACGTAGTCGAAAGGCTCGCGACACGACAGGCAGCGCCACAGCGCCTTGCACGCCGTCGAGCCGAAAGCAGCGAGCTCCTCCAACGCGGTGCCACCGCAGTGCGGGCAGCGCTCCGGGCGACCCTCGATGAGCAGCGGCAGGAGCCGCGCGCCAGGCGGAGCAACGCCAGCGCCGGCAAGCTTGTCGCGACCGGCCGGGGTAATCCAGTCGGTCGTCCAGGCTGGTGCGAGCACCGTACGTACTTCGACGTGGGCAAAGACCTGCTCCAGCGCGACGCGCACGTCGTGCTGGATGGCCTCCAGCGCCGGGCATCCGCTGTAGGTCGGCGTCAACGTCACGACCACGTCGTCCCCATGGACCTCGACGGCCCGAGCGATGCCGAGGTCGACCACGGACACCATCGGCATCTCCGGATCGGGAACGTCGGCGAGGACTTCCCAGGCCCGCTCGACGGTGCTCACCACGTGGCCCCCGGATGCGCGCGATGCACGACCTGCATCTCGGCGAGCAGATACGTGAGGTGCTCGGAGTGCTGGCCCTGTCGGCCGCCGCGCTGCCACCACGGGTCGACTGGCACCTGCAGGGTCGCCTCGGAAAGGGCGCCTTCGACGGTGTGGCGCCACGTGCTCTGCAGCGATGACGGGAGCGGCGCCAGGCCAGCGCCCGCTGCGGCGATGTCCACCTCGTCGTCGAGGAACGCCTCACCCGCATAGGGCCAAAGCGCATTGACTGCTGTCTGCGTCCGCCGGTGGGATTCCTCGGTGCCATCGCCGAGGCGAACGATCCAGGCAGACGAGTGCCGCAGGTGGTAGGCCGCTTCCTTGGCGGCCTTGCCCGCGATGCCTGCGACGACCTCATCGGAGGAGGTGCTCAGCGCTGCCCACAGCGGAACGGTCCAGGCGTCGAAGAAGAACTGACGTACGAGGGTGTGCGCGAAGTCGCCATTGGGCTGCTCGACCAGCAGCAGGTTGCGGAAGTCGGGTGCCTCGCGCAGGTAGGCGAGGGCGTCCTCGTCGCGTCCGGCGCCCTCAAGGTCGCCGGCGCGAGTGAGCAGCGCGCGGGCGTGGCCGAGGATGTCGAGCGCGACGTTGGCCAGCGCGATGTCTTCCTCGAGCGCTGGGGCGTGACCACACCAGGCGGTCAGGCGCTGAGCCAGGACCAGGCAGGAGTCACCGATGCGCAGCAGCGGCTCAACGGCGTCGGCGGTGGTCAGGCCGGCCATCAGATGCCGTGCACGCCGTCGGGCACGACGTAGTGATTGGGGTGGCGGAATTCCTCGTCGAGACCGAAAAACGACGAGCTGTCCTGCGGGTCGCTGGCCGTAATCGCCGAGGCGGGCACGACCCACAGCGACGCGCCCTCGCCGCGCCGGGTGTAGACGACGCGGGCGTTCTCGACCGCCATCTCGGCATCGACGGCGTGCAAGCTGCCCACGTGCTGGTGCGACAGCCCGGCCTTGGACCGGACAAAAACTTCCCACAGCGGCCAAGCCGCGCGCTCCGACTTAGGCAACGTCGGCTCGCGAGCGCTTCTTCTCGGCGTGAGCCAGCGCGGCTTCGCGCACCCAGGCACCGTCGTCATGGGCCTTGCGGCGAGCAGCGATGCGCTCGGAGTTGCACGGGCCGTCACCGGACAGCACTCGCTTGAACTCGTCCCAGTCCGGCTCGCCAAACTGCCAGTGCTCTCCGTCATACGACAGGTCCGGGTCGGGGATGGTGAGCCCGAGGAACTCGGCCTGCGGGACGGTCATGTCCACGAACTTCTGGCGCAACTCGTCGTTGGTGAACCGCTTGACCTTCCAGCGCATCGACCGGTCGTTGTGGGTCGAGTCGGCGTCGGGCGGGCCAAACATCATCAGCGAGGGCCACCACCAGCGGTCCAGCGCATCCTGCGCCATCGCCTGCTGTGCCGGGGTGCCTTGCGCGAGGACGGTCATGACCTCAAAACCCTGTCGCTGATGGAAGGACTCCTCGCGGCAGACTCGGACCATCGCGCGCGCGTAAGGACCGTAGGAGCACCGGCAGAGCGGCACCTGGTTCATGATCGCTGCGCCGTCGACCAGCCAGCCGATGGCACCGACGTCGGCCCACTGCAGGGTCGGGTAATTAAAGATGCTGGAGTACTTAGCCTTGCCGGCGAGCAGCAGATCGACGAGCTCTTCGCGAGTGACGCCGAGGGTCTCCGCGGCGCTATAGAGGTAGAGCCCGTGACCGGCCTCGTCCTGCACCTTGGCGAGCAGGATTCCCTTGCGTCGCAGGCTCGGAGCGCGGCTCAGCCAGTTGCCCTCGGGCAGCATGCCGACGATTTCGGAGTGCGCGTGTTGGGCGATCTGGCGGGTCAGCAGCGTCCGGTAAGCGTCAGGCATCCAGTCGGTCGGCTCGACCTTGGCCTCGGCGGCCACTTTTGCTTCGAAGGCGCTGCTGAGGCGCGACAGGTCGTCGTCGCCGATCGCCTCGGCCTGATCCAGTCCCTGCGTGTACATCCCTAAAGTATGCCGCCGCCCCATACCGATGTCACAGCGCAGTCACCTTGCAGGGCAGAACAGTGGGAAGCGCTGCGCTGCACTGCCGGCGTCCGTAACGTGGAACCGTCCGGCGCAATGCCGGCTGGAGGGAGATGCTGCGGTGGATCCCTTCGCCTTGCCCGTCCACCCGATGCTGGTGCACTTCCCGCTCGCGCTGCTCATCTGCGCGTGGGTATGCCTCTTGCTGCAGCACGGCTTGCGCGCGCAGCCCTGGGGCGACCGCGCCCGCTTCCTGGAGACGGTCGGCGTTGCGACGTTCCCCTTCACCATCCTGGCCGGCGTCATCGACCTGCGTGGGGTCAGCCAGCTGACGTCACCGAGCTGGGACCTGCCGCTGGTGTGGCACGTGATCGCGGCGCTCACCGGAGCGACGCTGTTCACCGTGCATCTGTTCTGGCGTCGCGGCCGCGACGTATCGACCGGCAGCGCCGCTGTCGTCGACGTCGGGCTGTCGACGGCAGCCCTGTGGTCGATCGTGCTCGCGGGCGCGATCGCCGGAGAGATGGTGTACGGCGGATGAAGCAAATCCTGGCAGCACTCGGCGTCCTGTTCCTGACCCTCGCGACGGCAGCCCCGGCCCTCGCGTCGGTGCGAAGCGTCGCGGTCGGCAGTTTCTACTTCGAGGACTCCTCGGTCGGTGAC
>JBKJLP010000260.1:0-34345 GCA_046596735.1 Mycobacteriales bacterium
GCCGACGACGGCGAAACCACCTGCGACAACATGGTCCTGCTCTGCCGCAGACACCACACCGCCTGGCACCAAGGCCGCATCACCCTCACCGACCTCGCCGTCCCCTGGCTCAGCATCCCCGTACCCAGGCCACCACCCCGCGAGTAACTGCGTAGTGGCGCACTGAATGACCCCCCTGGCTACAGACTCCCTGCCGAGGCGTGCGATCTTGACGCCCGAATCGGAGGCAACATGCATCGCGTCTGGGCGTTTCTCACGCTTGCACTCGTCGCTGGGTGCGCCACCAGCGCCGGGCCGGGCACCGCCTCGACATCGCGACCGCAGACTCCCTCAGCCGAACCGAGCGCTTCCGGGCTGACCTTTCTTGGAGAGGCTGACTACGTCGGGCCCACCTGCGATGGCGGGCCACGCATAAGCCGCGACGACGAGCCGGATTACCCCGACTGGGTGATGGTTGACGGCAGGCGCTACTTCCTGCACGAGAAGGCCGAGCCAGACACGCGACTCGGGCCAGTGATCCTCCGCGTTCGCTGCACCCTTGGCTACTCCGGCACCCGGCCGTCGTATACGCCACGCTCGGGAGATTCCACGTTCCTCGGAGTAGGCACGGCCGTCTACAGCGTCCAAGGGGCGTCTCGCGCCACGCTGGTCGCGACGGATACGCGCGACGGCGTCGAGCTCTGGGGCCCCGAGTAGCCACTTCCTGCGGTCTCAGCGGAGGTTCTGCCGGTCGTACAGCGCTCGGGGGTGCTCTCGGGTCACCTGCCGGCGGGCAGGGATCGGTGTGCCGGTGTCGAAACGGACAGGTAACCCTCTCGCACCCCCCGGAGCACCGTGAAGCGCCTTCTCGTCCTGACCGCCGTCCTTGCCGTCGGGCTGCCCTTCGGTTCGCACGCCCTGGCGTCTCCCCAGATCGCTCCTGGCGACGGTGAGGGCGTTCCGTCGCTGACCGCCGAGGTGGTCGACACCGGAGTCGCGCTCAGCTGGGAGAGCATCGCCCGGGGCAACGCGCACCTGGACGAGCCGCTCCAGGTCGTCCGCGACGGTGCCGTGATCGCGGACGTGGAGCACGTAGCCACGTCGTACGAAGACCGGTCCGCTCGGCCGGGCACGACCCACTCCTATCAGGTGGTGCGCACCGACAAGAAGGGCGTTGCGTCGTCCGTCAGGGTCACGACCCCGGAGTACCTCGTGGGGGCGGCGACGCGTGACATCACCCCCGACGGCATCGTCAACCTGGGTGGGTTCGGACTCGGCAACGGCACAGTGATCCCCAACGCGATCGTGGGACGCGGCGGTCGCGGGGAGACCAAGGGCGAACGCATCAAGGTCCGGGCCATGGTCGTCGACGACGGCACGACTGCCGCCGCGGTCGCCGACCTGGAGCTGCAGGGCTACTTCGCGGCCTATCAGAAGGGGCCCGGCCTCCAGGACATCGCTGCGGCCATTGCTCGCGAGGTACCACGGCTGCCGGTGGGCAACATCGTGCTGGCCAGCGACCACAGCCACAGCGCCCCCGACACCCTCGGCGTGTGGGGCGGTCCGCAGGCCGGCTACCTCGAGTTCATCAAGCAGCAGGTCGTGGAGGCGGTCACCGACGCCTACTCCCAGCGCGGCTTCGCGTCCCTCGCCGCCGGGCACTCCGACGCCTCCGATCTGGTCTACAACCAGTCCTGCACTGAGGGCCTCAACCAGAGCAAGAAGGCCGACTACCCCGGCCCCGACGTCTGCGCGACGCCGGGCAAGGACGGGATGGTCCGCGTCGTTCAGGCCACCACGCCGAGCGGCCGTCATCCCCTGACCTACATGGTCTTTGCCGCGCACGCGACCGCCGGCGGTGGCAACGGTCTGCACGGCGATTGGCCGCAGTTCTTGTCCGAGGCGATGACCGCTCGCTACGGCGGCGTCGGCCTGGCCATGGTCGGCGCCCTGGGCGGGACCCAGCCGTGCCGGACGGCCTGCGCGTTCACCAAGTCGACCAACCCGGGATACAACGTCAGCGATCGCAAGACAGCGATCGTCCTCAACTATGGCGCCCATGTCGAGGCGGCGCTGAGCACGGCGAAGCCGGTGCACGGTCCGGTGCGCGCCGCGCAGGGGTTCATTCGCGAGGCCATCACCGGACCGGCGGTGACCGCGCTGTTTACCGCGGGCAAATACGCCGGCGCCGAACTGCTGCGGAACCACGACGCCCCCTGGGTCAACGGCCCGACGATCCGTACGGTCGTTGTCGTTGTCCGCATCGGCGACGTCGTCCTCGCGGCGACCCCCGGCGAGGGTTTCCCGCGGATCCGGCAGGACATCGCCGACGCCCTCGGCAGCGGCGCCCAGGAAGTCATGACCCTCGGGTTGGCCAACGACCAGCTGGGATACCTGATCTCGCCGGCTGCCTACGTGCCGATCATCGCCGCGGAGGTGCCGGTCAACGACAACATCATCTTCAACGTCTCAGCCACGATCGGGGACCACGTGGCCTGCGCCAACATTCGCCTGGCCGGCACCCTGGGCCTCAAAGTCGTCACGCCGGTGACCTGTGCGCCGTACGGCGTCCAAGACGGCCAGGGCGACCCCATCGGTGCCGTCCCGGTCGGCGGGCTCGTCCTGCCCTAAGCCTCGCTAGTCGGAGCGGAACTCGACCTGCTCGATCTCGATGCGGACCTCCTGGATGCGGACCATCACGCGCTCGCGCAGGTCGACAGGAAGCGGGTCACCGCCACAGCAGCGGGCGACCAGCGCCTTCACGTCGTTTTCCAGGCCGTACTGCCGAAGGCAGGGCGCGCACTCATCGAGGTGGATCCGGATGTGGCCGTGCGCGTGGGCGTCATCCTCGCCGTCGAGGTAGAGGTAGACGTTTTCCAGCACCTCGCTGCACGGCGTGGCGTGCGGATCTCCGCAACTCACGAGTCGACCCCCGCATCGACGCCGGTCTTGACCAGACCACGCTCGACGGCGTAGTCGGCGAGCAAAACCTTGAGCCCGCGGCGGCCGCGGTGCAGCCGGCTCATCACGGTGCCGATCGGCGTCCCCATGATCTCAGCGATTTCCTTGTACGAGAACCCCTCGACATCGGCGAGGTAGACCGCCATGCGGAAGTCCTCGGGGAGCTGCTGCAGGGCGTCCTTGACGTCGCTATCCGGCAGGTGATCGAGCGCTTCCATCTCGGCGCTGCGCAGGCCCGTGCTCTGGTGCGCCTCCGCCGACGCGAGCTGCCAGTCCGTGATCTCGTCGGTCGGCGAGGTCAGCGGCTGGCGCTGCTTCTTGCGGTAGTTGTTGATGAACGTGTTGGTCAGGATGCGATAAAGCCAGGCCTTGAGGTTGGTCCCCTCCTGGAACTGGTGGAACGCCGCAAACGCCTTGACGAACGTCTCCTGGACCAGGTCCTCGGCGTCCGCGGGGTTGCGCGTCATCCGCATCCCGGCCGCGTAGAGCTGGTCGAGGAAGGGCAGCGCGTCGCGCTCGAACCGCGCGCTGCGCTGCTCGCTGGTCTCGGTCTCGACCGTGCTCACCTCCGCCATGCCTGCTCCGACGACAGCGGGCCGACGGAGGGTCGAGTCTACCCGGGTACGACCACCCGGGCCTCCGGGAGCCGGGCGCCGGACAGCCTTCGCCACCGGGGAAGCGGCGCCGGTCGCGCATACGGCGGGCATCGGGCCTCCCTGTCACTGCACGGCCCCGGTGGCCGCTCGTGTCCGACACAACACAGGACTGCAGGCCAGCGATTCCCGCTCCGCTCACCCGAGCGCCACCCACGTACGCTGGCGAGGTGGACGGCCACCACCCCGCAGTCGAGCAATACCTCGAGACAATTCTCGAACTCGAAGAGTCCGGCATCGTCCCGTTGCGGGCCCGGATCGTGGAACGGCTGGGGGTCTCGGCACCGGCGGTGAGCGAGACGGTCAAGCGGCTTGAGCGCGAGGGCTACCTCACCCTCGACGATGAGCGCGTCATGCACCTGACCGACACGGGCCGCGCCTACGCGACCTCGGTGCTGCGTCGACACCGCCTCGCCGAACTGTTGCTCGTCGACGTTCTTAAGGTGCCCTGGTCCCAGGTGCACGAGGAGGCCTGTCGGCTCGAGCACGCCATCAGCGACAACCTCGAGGCCCACCTCGTGGCACTGCTCGGCGACCCAGGGGTCTGCCCGCACGGCAACCCGATCCCCGGCTCAGCCAACCTCGTCGACCTCGGACCGCTGCAACCGCTGGGATCGGTCGCGCCGGGGGGCACCTGCATCGTCCGCCGCATCGATGAGCACCTGCAGACCCAGCTCGATCACATGCGCCACCTCGAGTCCGCCCGTGTGATGCCCGGCCAGTCCGTCCGGGTCACGTCCAGCGACGCGGGCAGCATGACGCTCGACGTGGCCGGAGCGACCGTGTCCGTGCCGGCCACGGTCGCCGCCAACGTCTACGTCAGCGTCTGAAGCAGGTCCCGCACGGCGTCGCCGACCTCGACGAGCACGTCCGCGCGCGACCTCCCGTCGCGTAGCCGTACGGCAAAGCTGTGGTCCGCCCCGGCCACCACCCGCACCTGGCGTCCCGGTGTCTCGTCGGGCACCCCGAAGGCGTCCCGCGAACCCTGGACCACCAGCAGCGGGACCTCGACCTGGTCGAGCTCAGCCTGCCTACTCCGCTCCGAGCGCGGCGGGCACAGCGGGAACGCCAGCGCCAGGACGGCGGCCGCGCCCAGCCGGTCAGCCGTGCGGCAGGCCACCCGGGCACCCGCACTGCGCCCACCCAGGACCAGCGGTCCGGGTCCGGCGACGGCCGTCACGACGTCGAGCCACGCCGCGTCCAGGTGCGCCGGCGCCTCGGCGACCCGTCGTCCCGCGACCCGCCACGGCTGGTCGACTCGGACGACCCGCCAGCCCAGCGCCACAGCGACCTCGGTGGCGGCGAGCAGATCCGGCGCCTCGGAGCCGCCGCCAGCGCCATGGCCCAACACCAACAGCCCAGCCGGATCGCGCTCCGGTCCCGCTTCGTAGAGCCGGGCCGGTCCCCGCGTCGTCGTCAGGAGCCGCGGGGAAGCCATGTGCTCGGGGGTGGGCCTAGGCGGCTTCAGCCTTGGCCTGGCACTCCACACAGCGGCTCGCCTCAGGCCGGACCTGCAATCGCGCCTCGCTGATCGCCGTACCGCAGTCGATGCACGTGCCGTACGTGCCGTCGTCCAGGCGGCCCAGTGCCGCGACGACGTGCGTGCGGTGTTCCGCCGCAGCCTCGCGCATCGCCTGCTCACGGTCGTTTTCGGTGAGGTCGCTGGCGGCGTCCGAGGAGTTCTGCTCGTTGTCGCCGGCCTCGTCGGCTTCGTCGTCCACCGCCTGGCTTGCCGCGGTGGCGTCGAGCTCGGTCAGCATCTGCGCAAGCTGCTCTCGGGCGTCCTGCAGGTCCACGGGGGCTCCTCGGGTCACATTCGGGTGCGGTCGTCCGGGGAGTCCGGGCGCGTGCAGGTTGCCTCATGACTACCCGATCCTGGGCGAAAGAGGCCTGCGGTGGGGCTATCAGGCGATCGGCTCCACCAGGTCCGGACCGTTGTTGCGGACATTGCCCACCGCCGACGAGACCGGCCACGCTTGCAGGACCCCCGGCAGCGGCGCCAGCAGGACGTCGTCGGGGTCCTCGACATCGGGCGCCAGCCACGTCGCCCAGGCCTCGCGCGGCACCAGGACCGGCGTGCGGTCATGGATATGCCCGAGCTCGTCCGACGCCTCAGTGGTGAGCACCGTGCAGGTCCACAGTGAGCTGCCCTCAGGTGACTTCCAGACCTCGTACAACCCCGCCATCGCCAGTGGCGCGTTGTCCGTCGATGACAGGAAGTACGGCTGCTTGCCGCCATCGTGGCGCTGCCACTCGTAGTAGCCGTCGGCAGGGACCAGGCAGCGCCGGCGCGCGTAGGCCGCCCGGAAGGCGGGCTTGTCGCGCACGGTCTCTCGCCGAGCGTTGATGAACCGGGCCCCGGTTTTGGGGTCCTTGGCCCACGACGGCACCAGCCCCCACCGGACCACCCGAAGCTGTCGCTGCTCCTCGCGCTGCAGCACCACGTAGACCGGGTCCGTCGGCGCCACGTTGTACGACGCGGGCAGAGCCTCCTCCACAGGGGCGTCCACCTCGAAGTGGGCGGACAGATCGTCTGCGGGACGAGAGCTGGCGTAGCGGCCGCACACGGTCAGTCCCGGTCGGTGTTCAGGCGGTGAGTCACCCTGCTGAGCCTAGGCGGGCCTTAGGCTCAGCAGGGTGCCGTCCCCTGCCGTGCGTCAGAGCTGTGTGCTCACCGGTGACGACGCCCTTCGCGGGCTCACCGAGATCGAGGGTCTCCTTGAGGAGACCGGCGCGCCGATCACCGCACGGGTGCCGTGGCTGCGCGCCTGGGCCGGCGCGACGCAAGACCTTCCGGTGCTCGTCGTGGCGCACGCCGGTGGCAGGCCGACGGCCGCTGCACCCCTAGCCATGCGGCGTCGCGGGCCGGTGAGGGAGGTCCTGGCCTGGGGCCATCAGGACAGCGATCGGGTCTCTCTTCCGGCTCGGACGCCGGCCGATGCTGGCGAGCTGGCCCGGGCCCTCCACGCCTATCTGCGCGGCCTGCGCCGACCCTGGACCCTGCGCGTGGAGCAGTTGCCGGTGGCCGATGGTGCCGGCCTCGCCTTGGCCCGCACGCTTCCCCGGGCCGCACTGAGCGAGGGCGACGTCAGCCCACGGACGGTTTTCGGTCCCGAGCGCACGCTCGCCCAGCACCTGAGCCGCAACGGTCGCCGCAGTGCCCTCCAGGCGGGCAACCGGCTGGCCGCGGCCTCGCTCGACCCGCAGGTCGGCTACTGGCGTAGCCCCGACGACGTCCGGCGGCACCTGGCTGACCTGGAAGGGTTGCGCCGTCGACGCGACCATGCGCTCGGCCGACCCAGCGCCATGGACGACCCCGCCCGGCGGGAGTTCTACCGCACCGTCGTCCTCGGCGCTGCCGCTACCGGCGAGCTCGAGCTGGCCACCCTGCACGTCGACGGGCGCCTGGCGGCGTACGACGTCTGCTTCATCGACCACGGCTGGCTCCGGCTGTGGGACGGCCGGATCGAACCGGACCTGGCCCACTACGGCGTGGGCAAGCTGCTGGACGCTCGGGTACTGGAGCGAGCACTCGCCGATCCCACTCTGCTGGGTGTGGACTGGATGCGCGGCGACGAGCCGTACAAAAGTCGCTCGGCCAACGAACGGGTCGCGCACGAACACCTGCACGCGTCGTCGTCCGCCGCGGCGTGGGCGGTCTCGTTCGGCGGTCGCGCGCTGCGCAGCGCCGCCCGCGCCCGAGCCGCGGAGCATCCTGCCGTCCTGGAGCACTGGCGCAAAGCGAAGACTCGGGCTCTGGAGTTGCGCCGCGGGGCTGGCTGAGCGACAGCTCAGCGCACCGATCCGAGTAGCGAGTGCGCCGCCCGCCGGACCGGCCCGAGCCGACCCACGGAGGCGTAGCCGACAGACCAGGCGCGGCTGAGCTTGAGCCGGAAAGTGCGGTCGGTCTCCGTGGCATTGACGTCCGTACGCCGGATGGCGTAGCGCCCGTGCGGGTCGTGCACCGCAAAGCCCGCCTCGTAGCCGGCGTCGCGCACGGCGTCGCGAGCACGCGCATCGTGGTGGCCTGAGGCATAAGCGAACGCGCGCGGCGGCGCTCCGAGCAGCTCACCGAGCGCGTCCCGGGTGGCGTGGACCTGCTGCTGTAGCGCCGCCGGGGACAGCCCGGGCAACAACGTGTGATCCCAACCGTGCGCCTCGACGCCGACACCGCCGGCGACGAGCTCCCGCAGGCCCTGCGCCCCGAGCAGTGGTTCGTCAGGCATCTCCGGCATCCACCCGGATCGCCCGTCCAGCCGACCGGGGAGTGCGAACAGCGTCGCGGGCAAGCTGCGCTGGCGCAGTTCGGGCAGAGCCAGCTCCAAGGTGTTGACGTAGCCATCATCGATCGTCAGCAGCAGGCTCTTGCGCTTCCATGAGCCGCGGCCCAGCCCGGTGAGGTAATCGTCCATCGTGAGCGGCGCGAAACCCAGCCGTAGGACGGTGTCGAGTTGTCGCCCGAAATCGTCGGGGGCGACAAACAGCCGGTGCGGGTCGGTGGCGTCGTCGCGGGCCCCGAAGGCGTGGTACATCAAGATCAGCGGTCGGTTCACAGGTCGTTCTCCACGAGCGACGGCCGTTGATAGCCCGACGCGCGCGAGGGCGCCCTCCCGCCATTGAGGACTGTCCCCACCAAACGCAGTTGTAGCGCCGCCACGACCGAGACGGCGTCGGTGACCTCCTGCAGCGCGGTCCCCACGGCCACGACGAGCAGCACCCCCTGTGCCATCGCCACGACGCTCCGCGCGTCCTCGTCCTGCAGCGGGGGGCAGTCCAGCACGACGAGGTCGCACTGCTCACGGAGGCGCTCGAGCAGGTCAGGCAGCATCCGACGCATCTCGGCGACGTCGGCCGGTCGGACGTCGGTGGGCAGCACCCGCACCCCGTCCACCGGACCCTCGTGCAAACTGCGCTCGAGCTGACCGGTGCCGCGCAACGCCAGGGCCATCGCGGGAGGCTCGAACGGCCCCAGCGCCAGCGTGAGCCCAGCCCGCTGCGTGTCAGCGTCCAGCAAGACCACCCGCTTACCAGCGCGGGCCGCGGCGGCGCCCAGCGCGGTCGACAGGGTCGTCTTGCCGTTGCTGGTCGCCGGGGAGGTCACGGCAAGCGACCGCAGCGGAGCCTCGAGGTCAGCCCGCTCGAGCTGCAGCCAGGCGGCCCGCACGGCTGGCCCCAGCAGCGGATCGCTGACTTCCACGGTCTCGCCCCGGGACAACTGGGACGAGGCCGGCAACCGGCCGAGCACCGGCACTCCAGCGGCCCGCTCGAGGTCCGCTGGAGTGAGGATGCGCGGGCGCAGGCGCTCACGGGTCAAGGCGACGGCCACGCCGGTCAGCACGGCCGCGAGGAGACCGGCGATCTCCAGCAGGCGGCGCGGCGGCCCGGACGGTGAGTCGGACGGGAGGGCGCGAGCCACAATTTGCGCCTCGAGCAACTCGTCGGCACGGGCGTAAACCAGCGCGGCATCACCGAAGGCATTAGCCACTTGGGCAGCCTGGCGGCTCGACCCCAACGTGACGGTGACCGTCAGGTTGGCGGTGTCGGTCTGGATGGACGCGTCCGACGAGCGCGACAGTGTGCTGTCGTCCACGCCCGTCGCGGCGGTGACGCGGGCCAGGGTGCTGGGCGCGGCCAAGAACGCGACGTAACGGGGCAGGACCAGCCGAATGACGTCGGCACCGACCGACGACCCCAACCGCGGCGTAAACGACAGCGTCGTCTCGGCGGTGTAGACGGCCGGCCGGGACTCGGCGTAGACGGCGACACCCAGGAAGACCGGCACGGACACCAGCAGCAGCAGGGCCAGGTTGCGTCGAAGGCCCGCGGCCACCGCGGCCAAGCCATGCTCCTCGGTGCTCAGCTCGACTCCGGCGGGGCTCAGGGACAGGGCGCTCCGGCGGAGACGCAGGCGGAGCATATCGCCCGAGGGGGCTCGCGGCAGCGGGTTCGCGCGAGACACGGCATTCACGCTCCGTAAGGCACAATTACTCTCTGTCACCCGTTTGGGCCATCCAGCGGTGGGCTCAAACGACGAACCTCTCTATGTCAACCCGTTCACTCGGGGTCGTTCGACAAGGGCAAACCCGCCGCGAGGCGGGGACGCAAAGCCACGGGACTCCTGTTGGGAGTTAGCCGGGTCACCGAAGACGACCGGTCCTGAGCCAGCCCTCTGGGAGCCAGGACCGTGACCGTCCGTCGCCAGCTTCGTCGTAGCCTGACAGTGCTCTCCCTCGCCACTGCCCTGCTCGGAACGGGAGCCGTCGTGGCCACCTCCGCCTCCGCCGCCACCCCGGCCGGTCGTCCGCAGGTCGGCGTGCAGTTCAAGGGCATGTGGTCGGACTACACCGACACCCAGCGCGCCGCTGTGCTCGACAAGATGGCCGCCGCGAAGCTGGACACGGTCCGCATCGACGTCAGCTGGGCGATGCTCCAGCCGACCGGCCCGGACAGCTACGACGCGTGGGGCGTCGGGTTCGTCGACAAGGTCATCACGATGGCGAACAGCCGTGGACTGACCCCCCTGATCACGCTCTGGATGTCACCCTCATGGGCCAACGGCGGTCGCAGTGACCGCACCCTGCCGAACAACCCGGCGGACTACGCCCGGGCCGCCCAGTGGGCCGCTGCCAAGTGGGCCGGCAAGGTGGGCGCCTGGGAAGTCTGGAACGAGCCCAACAGCAACGACTTCATGGTCGGTGCGAGCCCCACCGCCTACGCCAACCTGCTCAAGGCCGCGTACCCCGCCTTCAAGGCCGGCGACCCGAACGCCACCGTCGTCTCCGGCGGCACGATGTACGTCGACACCGACTGGATCGCCAAGATGTACGCCGCCGGCGCTGGTGGCAGCTTCGACGCCATCGCCGTCCACCCCTACATGGGCGTCGCCGACCTGGCCCCCGAGACCGCCGATGACGGCACCCAGTGGACGCTGGCCCACGTCTCCGCACTGCACGACCTGATGGTCTCCAAGGGCGACGGTGCCAAGTCGATCTGGCTGACCGAAATGGGCTGGAGCACGCACGCCACCGCCGCGGGCGCCCCCAACTGGGAGCGCGGCGTCAGCGAGGCGGTCCAGGCCGACTTCACGGTCCGTTCGATCGCCTTCACGGCCAGCAAGCTCCCGTGGGTCTCCCACATGTTCTTCTACACCGAGCGCGACCAGGTCGACAGCCACATCCAGGACAACAACTACGGCCTGCTGCGCCGCGACCTGAGCCCCAAGCCGGTCTACACGGCCCTCGCCGCCCACCTCGCTGGCAGCAGCACGACGGCCCCGGCTCCCGCACCGCTGCCGGTCATCCCGCCGGCCGCCCCGGTCAGCAGCACCACGACGACCACGACGGCCACGACGGCTCCCGCCGAGCAGGTCGCCACTCCTGAGGTGCGCCGCACCCTGCGGATCAGCACCAAGCCGCGCCGGGCGCAGGCCAAGCTCGCCGCGATCCAAGCCGCGACAGTCACCGCGCCGGTCGTCGGTCCGGCCTTGCGCCGCTACCCGCTGTCGTTCATCGGCCCGCTCGCCCTCGGCGCGGTTCGGGTCTGACCGGTCAGGTCGACTCCAGGGCCGCGGCCGCCGGGTCAGGTCGGACAACGCTCAGTGCCAGCGCCAGCCCGACGAGGAACCACAGCAACGTCGCGATGAGGGCGCTCAGCAAGGTCACGTCGAACAGGCCCTGACCGACGAACGTCGCCAGCGCCGCCCCGACTCCGGCAGCCAGGCTCCCGTCGACCTCGTTGAGTCGCCGCGCGGCACGGAGCGCGGCGAAGCCCAGCGACAGGGTGAAGCCGAAGACCAGCACCACACCCGGTCCGCCAAGCTCGGCAGCCACGTGCAGCGGAAGGTCGTGCGCGTGCAACGCTGAGACGGTCCGCGCCCGCGAGGCGAGCCGGGACGAGACGTAAGGGAACGCCCCCGGCCCTTGACCGAGCCACGGCGAGTCACGGAACTCGCGCAGGGCCTCGCCCCAGATGGTCGTGCGGTCGTCGTACGGGTTCTTGTCGGCACTGCCGATGCTCGTGAACCGCTCGCCCACGATCTGCAGCTCGCTGGCTGCCGGGGTGAGCGTCGCCGCGACGACAAGGGCGAGCAGCAATGGGGGGGCCAGCCGCACCAGCGCCCGGCGTGCGCGGCGCTGCAGAATCAGCAGTGCCAGGAACCCGGCGATGCAGCCGATCCACGCACCGCGCGAGAGCGACAGGCCCACTTGGAGCAGCGCCAGCGCACCCACAGCCCCCGCGGCCCAGCGCCCCCGGGCCGTGCGCGCGCCTAACCCCGCACCGATGGCCAGCAGCAGCACCGCCGCCGCAAATGAGCCGGCCTGATTGTGCTCGGTGAACAAGCCCTTGGAACCGCTGACGTTGGTCGCCCCCGCAGATGCGGACACCGTTCCCGAGACGACGAGCCCGAGCGCGCAGACGGCGCCGCCCGCGGCGAGCGCGGCCGCCACGAGGCGGCGCACGTCGGTGATGCGCCGGCACGCGCCGACGACGGCTAACGCGAGGAGCAGCCCGACGATGACGCTGGCGTCGCGCCGCAGGGCGATCTGCAGCTCAGGCGCCCGCGAGGTCGACAGCAGCATCTGCAGGATCAAGCCCATGGCCCACCAGGCGGGCGGCGGGAACGGCAGCGGACCCACGCCGCGGTTGAGCCGAGTCAGGACCACCACGCCCGCAGCGAGCAGCGCGGCGGCCTGTACCAGCGAAAGCAGACCGCCCGCGACCGAGTGATCGCCGGCGGCGATGCTCAGCGGCACCGCCGCCACCGCGATCACCGGCTGGCGCAGCGCCACGGCAACGAGGATCACCAGCGCCGGCAGCGCGACGACCAGGATCGGGCTACCTGCCGTGCCCACGGCACCCAGAAGCACGCCGAGCCCGGCTGAGACGAGCAGGATGAGCAGCACCAACAGCGGTGTGGGGAGTCGGCTGACCGCGGCGACGAGCCGGGAACTCCCCCACTCGACCTCGCGCTCATCCGCGGCGATCACCGGCGGGCGGAAGGGCGTCGAGGTCATCGCGCCGACCGGCGCCGCTCGATCACGCCGAGCAGGCAGCCATAGGCCTTGGCGAGGTCCTTCACGCCGAGCACGACCGGGACCAGGGCAGCGGTCCGGACCGGCTGCGGCTGGCGGACGGCCTTAGCAACCGGGAGCGAGAGGTAGGCGGCGGCCCCGAACGCCACGGCGGCGCGGCTGCGCGAGCCACCCGCCAGGACGAGCAGCGGCGCTACGGCCGCAGCCGCGCCGCGGACGGCGTTGCGGGCGACGACCACACGCTCACCGTAGAGCCCGTCGCCACGTCCGTAGCTGCGGTACATCCTGGCCGTGGCGACCAGCGTCGCGTGGTGCTTCCAGATGGCGGGGCTGTCGGTCTGCAGGACGCAGCGGCCACCGGACTCGGCGATCGCGCGCCCGAAGGCGATGTCCTCTCCTGCCCGCAGGTGCTCGGGGAATCCGCCGACGCGTTCCCAGGCCGTACGCCGGAAGGCCACCGAGCGGCCGGCCGGGCGGGTGGCGTCGAACGAGCGGCCAAAGAGCCGCGCGTACCAGCGAGCGACCGGCCCTGGGTGGCGGGTGTCGCCGAGATCCGGGTAGAGCGCGACGGCCATCGCTGCCTCGACCGGCGTGTCCCGGGTGACCTCGTAGGCCCCCATCACCAGATCGGGCGCGGGGTCGTCGGCCAGCGCCGTTCGCATCGCGTCCAGCCAACCGGGCGGCAGGTCGTTACCCGCATCCGTGCAGACGACAAGCGGGTAGCGGGCCGGGGTGATGCCGGCGTTGCGCGCCGCAGAGGCGCCGCCATTGATCGCCAGAGCATGGACCGTGAGCCGTGGCTCCTGCCCCGCGAGGGCAGCCAGGAGCGCGGCGGTTCCATCGCCGGAGGCGTCGTCGACCACGACGAGCTCGTCGTCCGGGCCGAGCTGCTCGCGCAGCTGCTGGAGCAGCGCCTCGACGGTCTGCTCCTCGTTGAAGACGGGTACGACCACGCTCACCGGCGGCTGCCCCACGTCGCGGCCGGCCCCCGGTCGGCGGGCGGCAGCGCTCAGAACGCCAGCGAGCCGGTCCGCACTGGCGTGCGCGCTCGGATGCATCGCGACCAGTGCGCGGCAGGCGGCCGAGGCTGCGGCATGCACGGCCGGCTCAGCGAGGCGGCCCAACGCCGCGGCGATCTGCCCGGGAGCAGCGGCGTCAACGACCTCCCCGGCTCGGCCGGCCAGCCGGCGGGCCACCGGACCACCGCCGGTCGTGACGACCGGCACGCCCGCTGCCATCGCCTCCAGGGCGGTCATGCCGAAGCCCTCTCCGAGCGGGTCGCCCGCGCGCCCGGGCTTGGTCAGCACCGCGAGCGCGTCGAAGGCGCCCACCAGCCGCGAGGCGCCGGGCAGGTAGCCGCCCAGCTGCACCCGGTCGCGCACGCCGGCGCCGGACGCCAGCGCCTCCAGCCGGGTTCGTTCGCCGGGGTGGGCAGGATCGTCGCCGCCGAGCACGACGAGATGCCAGCGTTCGCCACCGGGAAGCGACAGCGCCGCGATGGCGTCATCGACGCCCTTGTAGCCGACCAGCCTGGTCACCATGGCGAGCACCGGTCCGTCCGGGCGTGACAGGCCAGCCTCGACGAGGGCGGCCCAGGCACCGTCGCGAGGTAGCGCCGCCGGCGGGAGCGGCGGCTCGATCACGACGCCGTCGTCGCGACCGGTCGCCACCAGGACCTCCTGCGACGGCCCGATCACCGCGTCAGCGGCGCGGGCCAGTCGACCGACCGCGCCCTCGAAGGCGTGATCGTGGCGGGCGAACACCAACGGGACTCCGGCGAGCCTGGCCGCGGGCGCCGCGACGAACTGCGCCTTCACGCCGTTGGCCAGCACCACGTCCGGCCGCAGTCGGCGCAACTGGCGGGCCAGCGCGAGGGCGGGCAGCACCAGGTCCACCGGGCGGGTGCCGACCTCGAGTACGTCAACGGGAATCCCGAGCTCGCTCAGTCGATCGCGCAGCGGGCCGTCCTGCAGCAGTAGTGCCCGCACCTCCAGCCGACCGGTGGCGCCGAGCAGCTGCAGCAGCCACTCCTCCTGCCCACCCACCACGGCGTGCGGCGCGATGACGAGCACGTCCAACCGTCGACTCACGGCCGGCGGGCCAGGGTCCGCACCAGCCGCAGTTGCTCCGGGAACAGCCACCGGGCCAGCAGCACCCAGGTCGCCAGGTAGACCAGCCCTCCGACAGCGCATTCGACCAGCACCGGCAGGTGCATCAGCAGCATCGCCGCGATCAGCGGCGGCAGCGCGAGCAGCGGTAGCCGCAGTGCGCGATCGACCCGCAGGTAGCCCATCGTGGGGCCGGCCAGCAGGATCGCCAGGAACCCCTCAGCGGCGTAGGACACGGTCGTCGCTATGGCCGCCCCGGGGCCCCCGTACAGCGGGATCACGACGAGGTTGAGCGCGATGTTGAGCCCAGCGCCGCCAAGTGTCGACAGCAGCACAGCTCGGTTGCGCTTGCGTGCGGTCAGCGCCTCGCTGGCCAGATAACTCAGGGCGAACGCGAGCGGGGCAGCGGCCAGCAGCCGCAGGGTGAGCGCGCTCTGCCCGGAGTATTCGGCGCCGAACAGCAGCTGCAGGAGCCGGGGACCTTCGATGATCAACAGTGCGCCGTACGGGACGAAGACCGTCGCGACTGCCGACAGCCCCTGCTCGGCCAGCGCCACGGCCTCGCTGTCCTTGAGCGCCCGACTCATCGCCGGGAAGATCGCCCGGGTGACCGCCCAGTTGACGAACAGCACCGTTTCAAGCAACCGGTAGGCGACGGCGTAGGACGCGAGTTCCTCGTCGCCGCGGATGAGGCCGAGCAGCACCGCGTCGAGGCGGAACAGCGCCATCGCGACAAGCGTGTCGATGCCCAGGACGAACGACGACCGCCACATCAGCCGCAGTTGCGGCCCGGTGACCGCCGACCAGTCCGGCCGAATCTGCAGGATGCGCAGCGCCCGCCAGGTCAGCACCTGCCCGAACACACTCGCGACGAGGTAGACGACCGCCACCGAGACGAGCCCCGAACCGCTGCCGAGCAGGGCGATGGCGAGCACGGCGGTCGAGAGCCGCTGGGCAATGAGCGCCACGGACGTCCGGCCGCGCTTCTCCAAAGCGCCAGCCGCAGACCGCCCGGCGTCGCCGTACGTGTCGAGAACGGTCGCGAGCAGGATCAGCAGCAGGGCGACGGAGGCCTCGGTCGAAGGGCGACTCAGTGCCCCCAGCCCGCCGCCCAGCAGCAGGACCGGCACGGCGAGGATGGAGCGCAGCGCAAGGGTCTGCGCCAGCGCAGCCCCGAGGTCGTTGGGGTCCGCGCTCCCCCGGCGGATGAGGACGCTGTCAAAGCCCCAGGCGGGCAGCGTGGCCAGCAGCATGCTGAAGGCCAGGGCGTACGAGAACGCGCCGAATCCGGCGGCTCCTAGGCTGCGAGCCGCCACGATGGTGAAGACCAGGGTGGCGACCTTGCCGGCCAGTTCGGCGCCCGCGACGATGGCCACGTTGCGCGCCGCTCGTGACCCTGCGTCCCCCTCAGGGACACTGGGTGACGAGTCGCCGGGAGAACGCGTCTTCCGGGCCACGACATGATGTTCCCACGACATCCGCTGAACCCGCTGCGCAACGGAGAGGTGCCCCGACGTGTCCCACCAGGCGCGGGCTGCCCTGGCGGCGGCGCTCGCAGACGCCACAGCAGCGGCCGGTGAGCCGCTACACCCCCAAAGCCGCGGGGCGTGGCAGGCCAATCAGGTGGCGATCGGCGCGAGCGTGGTGGCCTACCTCGGCGCAAACGAGCAGTCTCGCGCCCGGATCCGCTCCGAACGGTTGCGGTTGGCGTGGGCCGCCGCTGCCGACGTCCCGGTGCCCGCCGTACGCGCTCAGGCTGACGACGACGCGTGGCTGCTGGTGCAGCGGGTCCCCGACGACGAGGTCTACGGACCGGCGTACGTCGATGCGGCCGCCGCCGCAGCCACGGCCTTGCGCACGGCTGGCGATCCGCCGCCTGACGCCGGGCTGGCCCGATCCCGGCGGGCGCGCCGCAGCGACCTGGTGCCCAGGCTGGCCCGCGCCGCGCTCAGCCCGTTGCGGATCGCTGAATTTCGCGCGCTGCGCGCCGAAGTGGCCGCTCTGCCCGAGGATCGATTCGTCACCAGCCACGGGGATTTTCACCTCGGCAACGTCCTGTCGGACACGGGCCGCCGCGTATCCGTCGTCGACTTCGAGTTCCTCGGCCGAGGTCACCCCGCCGACGACCTCATGTCACTGTGGGTGGACCTGGTAGACCCGGCTGACCGCCAGCGGCTGTTGCGCCTGGCCTGCGACACCGTGGACGTCCCGCGTGCCGAGGTGCTGCTCTTCGCGCACTGGCTGGCCGTACGCCACCTCGCCGAGCTGGTGACCGGGGTGCCTCTGCTGCGCCGTGATCGACCGGAAGTGCGGGTGGCGGTCACGCGGGTCACTGAGGCGCGCGCGCTTCGCGGCGGGTGATGACGCGGCGGATCCGGGCCGGTACGCGCTTGGTCACCGCCCGCGCCTGGCGCCAGAACGGCGCCGGATCCTGCGCCGACCAGACCGGGCGGACAGCCCCCCGGCCGGCGAGCATCGTGGCCGTTAGGTCGGCGATCAAGGACGGCGTGCGTTGGCGCGCAGCCCGGCGAAGGTCGAGCCCCAAGGCTTGGAAGTGCGCCGACGACGTGGCGATCGTGGGCCAGGCGTGCTCACCCAAGGCGTCGCACAGCCAGGTGTCGCACAGCGACATGCCGGCAGCTTCAGCCAGCGCCATCGTCCCGTACGGACGCGGGTTGGCATCGATGAGGTGCAACCGGCCGCCTGTGTCAGCCAGGAATTCCAGTTGCACCAACCCCCACCACTGGAGTTGGTCCAGCAGGCGGTCAACGGCCGCCACCAGGTCGGGCGGCGCCGGTTCCAGCGCCCCCCGTACGCAGTTGCCCGCAGGCACGGGGTAGACCCGGCTGGCCCGCTGGTGTGAGCGAGCGAGCACGACCCCCGACCGGCTGCGGACCACCACATGGGCGACGAGCCAGCCGTCGATGGGCTCCTGGTAGATGGCCTGGGCGCCAGCCGCCCTGACGTCGTCCGCCCGGCGCAACGCGGCAACGCCGTCCTGCGTGACGACCGTCTCGACGCGGTCCGCGGCGTCGACCACGCCGTGCACCCTGGGCTTGACGACCGCGCGACCGGCGAAACTCGGCACGTGGCCCGCCGCGGCGGCCTCCGTGAGGGGACTGTTCAGCCCGCACGCACCGGCGGCATCGCTGAGCAGCATTTTGTCCAAGATGCTCACCACGCGGGCGTGCGCTGGATAGGGCAAGGTGATCCCAGGAAGCAGGTCCCGGTGCTCGGACAGCAGCAGCAGCTCGGCGTCACCGCAGGGGACCACGACCCTCGCGCCGGTGCGCGCCGCCACGTCGCGGACGTCCCCGAGCCATTCCGTGGTGGTGACCGAATTGATGTGACGCACCACGCCGCTGTCGCGACAGGCCCGCGACACCGTCGCGATGGACTGCCCGCCCGGTGCACCGATCACGACCCGCCACCCGGCCGCGGCCAGCGATCGAGCGGTCGCGAGCGCGGTGACTCCGGATCCGTCTTCCACCAGCAGGACCGTGTGCCCGGAGCGGACGGGCGGCGAGGTCACTCCCGATTGGACCACGCCTGGTGCAACGCGAACACGCGGTCCTGCAACCGAATAAGGAAACTGTCGACGGAGAACTCCTCGGCGCGGGCCCGCAACGCGGCCACGTCGTAGTCCTGCGGGCGGAAGATGCGCAGCGCCTGCACCAGCGAGGCGACCGTTTGCTCGGCGAAGAAGTCGCCCGTGACGCCCGCGACCACGGTCTCGGTGGCGCCGCCGCGGGCCAGCGCAAGCACCGGCGTGCCACTGGCCATCGCTTCGAGCGGTGTCAGGCCGAAGTCCTCGTCCGCCGGGAAGATCATGGCCCGCGCCTGCCCGTACTCCCGCGCCACCTCAGCGTCAGAGACAGCTCCGGTGAACACGGTGCGCGGGCCGGCCAGACTCTCCAGCCGCGGCCGCTCGGGGCCATCCCCCACGACCCGCAGCGGCAGGTCCAGCTCGGCGCAGGCGCGCACAGCCAACGCGACCGACTTGTACGGGATGAGGCGTGACACGACGACGAAGTGGTCGCCGCGCGCTTGGTCGGTGGTGAAGCGACGGATGTCGACGGGCGGGTGCAGCACCTCGCTGTCGCGGCGGTAGTACTTCTCGATCCGGCGGGCGACGACGGCAGAGTTGGCGAACAGGTGATCGGGGCGTTGGGCGGCCGCGAGATCCCATTGACGCATGCGCCCGGCGAGTACGGGCAGGGCTAGCCGGACGAGCGGATCGAGCCGACCGAAGCCCGGGTTGGCCAGGTAGCGCTGGTAATCGCTCCAGTAGTAGCGGGTCGGTGTGTGGATGTAGGCCAGGTGCAGAGTGTCCGGTCCCGTCAGGACGCCTTTGGCCTCGCAGTGGTCGGAGGTCAGCACGACGTCGTAGCCGGACAGGTCGAACGATTCGAAGGCGCGTCGGCGCAGCAGCGGGAAAAGTTGATGGCGGTGCGAGAGCGGCCACGACTGCAGAAACGACGTACGCACGTCGCGGGAGGCAAAGTCCGGCAACGCACCTCGGTCGTACACCGAGGTGTAGATCGGCGCGCCGGGAAAGGCTTGGCTGAACGCGTCCAGGACCCGCTCGCTGCCACCCTGATTCGTCAGCCAGGGGTGGACGAGGGCCACCTTGAGTTCGGTGCTCACCCGGCCAGCAGCTCAGAAACGCTGGTCGGCTCCAGACCGCGGGCGCGCAACCTGGCAAAGACCCGGGGAAGGGCGTTTACGGTCTCCGGGTGGCCCAGGTGCAGCTGCACGATCGACCCTGGACGACTTCCGCTGCCCACGATCCGCACGATCACTCCCGCCCCCGGGTCTGACCAATCGCGCGGATCGACATCCCATCCGATGACCTTGTCGTAGCCAGCCTTCGCGGCGAGGTGAAGCAGGATAGGCACCGGTAGGTCGACCTCGGGCGCCAACAAGCCCATGCCAGGTCCGCCGGTCTGCTTCACCAGGACGTCGCGGCAGCGCTCGATCTCGGTTCTCATCACGGACGGCGTGATCCGACTGAAGTCCGGGTGGCTGAAGGAGTGATTGCCCAGTTCGTGGCCGGCTGCCGTGATCGCTTTGGCGACCGTGGGCTGGTCGAGCAACCAGGTACCGATGGCGAAGACGCTGGCCGTGACCTGCTCCCGCTTCAGCACCCGCAGCGCGGCGTCGGTCGTCCTGCGGTCCCCGTCGCCGTGAAACATGATTCCGACTTTGTTGACCGTGCGCGAGCCCTTCGGGATGAACGCCGCGCGGTCGGCAGCAGCTGCCGCGGCGGTCGGGTCGCTGAAAGCCTCGGCCGCGGTGACCGGCCGTCGCGGCCCAGCGGGGACCGGGGCGTCAGGTTGAGGGGCGGGCGCTGTCGCGGACTGACGCGCCGCGCACGCCGCGACCGAGCCAGCCACGACCGCCGCACCCGCGCCGCGCAGCAGCGCGCGTCGGCTGAGACCAGCGCTCATGCACCTGCCCGCTTCAACACCTGGCCTAGCGTACGGATCATGATCTTCAGATCAGCCCACAAAGACCAGTGTTCGATGTAAAAGTTGTCAAACCGTGCACGGTCCTCGATAGAGGTGTCGCCGCGCAATCCATGCACCTGGGCCCAGCCCGTCAGCCCGCTCGGCACCCGGTGTCGGGCGGTGTAGCGCGGGAAGGTCTGGGTGAAACTGTCGACGAAGAAGGGTCGCTCGGGGCGCGGCCCGACCAACGTCATGTCGCCGCGCAGGATGTTCCACAGTTGGGGCAGCTCGTCCAGGCTGCTGGCCCGGAGGGTGCGACCGACGATGCCGATGCCCGACGGGGCGACGTTCCACCGGGTCTGCGACTCAGTCTCGGTGGCCGGCTTGATCGAACGGAACTTCAACACCTGGAAGTTGCGTCCGTCCAGACCCACCCGCTCCTGGCGAAACAGGATGCCGGGGCCTCCCTCGATCCGCACGGCGAGCGCGCACGCGGCCAGCACGGGAGTCAGCAGCAGTAGCGCCACGGCGGACAGCACGACGTCCATGACCCGCTTCAGCGCCCAGGTCGGCGACTGAAAGGCCGGCCGCTTCAGGCGGAACAGCGGGATGCCCCAGACGTTTTCGACGTCGCGGCTGCCGTGTTGCAGCTCAAACAGTCGCGGCACGAAGAAGATCTCGACCTCGAGCCGGTCGCAGGTGCGGATGATGTCGACCATGTCGGACTCCGGCAGAGAGCCGAAGGCCACGATGACGTCACGCACCCCGAACTCGACGACGACCTTCGCGAGGTCCGCCGCTCCACCCAGCACGGGGACGAGCCGGGCGTCCGCGTCGAGCAGGGGGTTGTCGTCGAGGAAGCCGATGGGCTTGAGCCCGTATTCACGGTGTGACACCAGCGTCGAGGTGAGCAAGCCACCGACGCGGCCGGCACCCAGCACGAGAGTCGGGTGAGCGACCCACCCCTTGGCCCGGAAGTAACGCACCACCTGGTAGCCGATCAGCCGACCGACGAGCACGAGCAGGGCACCCACGAGTGCCGCGGCGAGCAGACTGGCCTCGAACTCAGCGCCACCGCCACGGAGGAGCAGGCCGCCACAGACCACGATCGCCGCGGCGGACAGCGTGCGGCCGAACAGGCTGGGCATGTCATCCAGCAGCGAGAGGGTGAGTCGGCTGCGATAAAAACCGGCGGCTGCGAAGAGAACCGCTTGAAGCAGGACGAAAGCCACCTCGAGCCGCAGTGGGGCCGCCGACAGGCGCAGGGCCACGATGAGTGCGCCTGCGTCCAGCGCAGCGAGGAACGGGCGAACGCCGTAGCGCAAGATCGTGCGGTCGGGGATCCACGGGCGCAGTCGTTTCAGCCCCTGGGTGTCGTCCGTACGACTGCGGCCATCCAGGCCTAGGGTCGGGGCAGACCGGCGGGGCGCCAACTGACGATCGGGTAGCGGCAGAAACGGACGCCGATTCGGATCCAGGGCCTTATGCGCCATGGTCCACCGACTTCCTCAGTTGTGCCCGGGTCCCGTGCCGCCCCAGGCGAAGATGACTCCTCAACGGCTTCGACTGCTACGCGCAGTTACTTAAGTATGACGGTCCGGGTGCGAAATGGCCACCCGCCTCACAGGTGCACGTGGTGTGCCGTCCTGACGCCTACGCTGTGGCCGTGCCCGTGCCCGCGCCGCCGTGGGCTGCGCCGACCGCCCTCGCGCCCCTGCACGCCGTCGTGGCCCTGCCCGGGAGCAAAAGCGGCACCAATCGGGCCTTGGTGCTGGCCGCCCTGTCGCCCGGTCGCTCGGTGCTGCGTCGCCCGCTCCGCAGCCGAGACACGACCCTCATGGTGGCCGCCCTGAGCACGCTTGGCGTGAGCGTGGTCGATGACGGTCCCGACTGGGTCGTCGAGGGTTCAGGCGAAGCACGGCACGCGGTGACCGATCGGGTCGATGTCGGCAACGCCGGGACGGTCGCCCGCTTCCTCCCGGCCGTCGCCGGCCTGGGTCACGGTGCTGTCCGCTTCGACGGCGACCCGCGGGTCCGCGAGCGACCCCTTGGTCCGTTGCTGGCGGCCCTGCGTGAACTGGGCGCCGACCTGGACGGTGTCCGGTCACTCCCCGTGACCGTGACGGGCCACGGCGGGATCCGCGGTGGAGCGGTAACCGTGGACGCGACGGAGTCGAGCCAACTGATCAGCGGACTCCTGCTTGCCGCACCCCGATTTGCCGAGGGGTTGACGGTGCGACACGCCGGGGGGCGACTGCCGAGCGCCCCGCACGTGGCCATGACAGTGCAGGCGCTGCGCGACGCAGGGGCGACCGTCACTCAGGGCGACCTGACCTGGCGGGTGGAGCCGGGTCCGCTGCAGCCGCGCGACGCCACGGTCGAACCGGACCTGTCCACCGCAGCGGCTTACCTCGCCGCGCCTCTCGTTGTCGGCGGCTCGGTCACGGTCACCGGCTGGCCGCGCGAGACCGTCCAACCCGGCGCGGTGCTGCCCGACCTGCTCGCCGCCATGGGCGCCGTGGTGTCGCGTACGGACACCGACGTCACGGTCAGCGCCGGGTCGGGGCTGCGCGGGATCGTGGCCGACCTCGGCGATGCCCCTGAGCTCACCATGGTCCTGACCGCCCTGGCCGCGCTCGCCGACTCCCCCAGCCGCTTCACCGGTGTCGCACACATCCGCCTGCAGGAGACCGACCGGCTGGCCGCCCTCGCGACCGAGCTCAACCGCATCGGCGGCGACGTCCGCGAGTTGCCCGATGGCCTCGAGGTCAACCCGCGACCGCTCACCAGCGGAGTGCTGCGCAGCTACGACGACCATCGCATCGCGATGGCCTGGGCCGTGCTGGGCCTGGGTGTCGCCGGCATCGAGGTCGAAGACATCGCCACCACCGGCAAGACCGTTCCCGACTTCGCCGGGTCCTGGCACCGGATGCTCGCCGCCGAGTGAGCCCGCGCGAGCTCGACGAAGACGACGTCCGCATCCGACCAGGGCGCGGCTCCCGACCACGCACGCGGACCCGGCCGGTTCATGAGGACGCCCACGCCGCCGTCGTCGTCACCGTGGACCGCGGCCGCTACCGACTGCGGCTCGCGGACGGCGGGCAGGTCAGTGCGGTCCGCGCCCGCGAGCTCGGCCGGCGAGCCGTCGTCGTCGGCGACCTCGTCGCCGTCGTCGGCGATGTGTCCGGCGGTCCGGACGCCCTCGCTCGCGTCGTGCGGATCGAGCCGCGCACCAGCGTGCTTCGGCGCACCCCGGACGACAGCGATCCGATCGAACGCGCGGTCGTCGCCAACGCCCAGATCCTGGTCGTTGTTACTGCCCTGGCCGACCCGGTCCCGCGCCCCCGCCTGATCGATCGCTGTCTGGTCGCGGCGTACGACGGGGGACTCGAACCCTTGCTCTGCCTCACAAAATCCGACTTGGCTAGCCCGGACGACCTACTAGCTCTCTATCGGCCGCTCGGTGTCGAGGCGGTCGTGACCTCGCCGGATTCGGGGGTCGCCGAACTCGCCGCACGGCTGGGCAACCGCACGAGCGTGCTGTTCGGTCAGTCCGGAGTGGGCAAGTCCACGCTGGTGAACCAACTCGTCCCGGACGCGTTCCGCGCGGTCGGCGATGTCAGCGGCGTCGGCAAGGGACGGCACACCTCGTCGTCGGCCGTCGCCCTCGAACTACCTGGTGGTGGAACCGTGATCGACACCCCCGGCATCCGATCGTTCGGCCTCGGCGCAGTGTCACCGCATCGAGTCCTGGCCGCGTTTGAGTTGGGCGCCGTGGCCGAGGAATGCCCGCCCGGCTGCAGCCACCTTCCCGACGCACCGACGTGCGCGCTGGACGCGGCTGACATCGACGCCGGCCGGCTGGATTCCCTGCGCCGCCTGCTGATTGCCCTCTCCGGCGACGACTAGGGCTCAGCTCTGCGTCGTCGTTCGTCGTCGGCGAGCAACCCCCACAGCGCCGTCATGGCCGGCCAGCTAGTCGACCGCTACCGGTTGCTCGTCGGCACCGACCGCGATGGTCTCCTCGATCTCGGTGATGCGCCGCTCGACCTCGGCGGCCTCCGTCCGATCGCGGTCGAGCTTCTCGGCCACGTCCTCATCGTTCTTCATCAGGGCATCGAGGTCAGCATCGCCCATCTCGAACACCCCCATGTCGGCGTAGGCGCGCTGCACCTTCGGACCCCACAGTCCGATGTCCTTGACGATCGGGACGATGCGCGTGAACAGCTGATTGCGGAACATCTGCATGAACTCGGACTGGTCGACGTAGGCGTCGCACTCCTTCTCATCCAGGCCGACGGTCGCCCAGACCTCCTTGCCACGGATCCGGTCGCGCATCAGATAGCAGGCCTCGACGACGAACTCCTCGCGTTCGTCACGCTCGCTGCTCGTCAGGTCGGCGTAGGCGTCCTTGAGCGCGAGTCGGCCGAAGGCCACGTGGCGCGCTTCGTCCTGCATGACGTAGGACAGGATCTGCTTGGGGAGCGGCTTGGTCGTCATGTCGCGCAGCATCCCGAACGCGGCGAGCGCGAGGCCTTCGATAAGCACCTGCATACCGAGGTAGGGCATGTCCCAGCGAGAGTCGGTCAGCGTCTCCTCGAGCAGCTTGGAGAGGTTGTCGTTGATCGGATAGAGCAACCCGATCTTCTCCTGGAGGAAGCGCGCGTAGGTCTCGGCGTGCCGGGCCTCGTCCATGGTCTGTGTGGCCGCGTAAAACTTGGAGTCGAGGTCAGGGACCGACTCCACGATGCGGGCCGCGCAGATCATCGCGCCCTGCTCGCCGTGCAGGAACTGACTGAACTGCCACGCCGCCTGGTGGCGGTTGAGTTCCTGGCGGTGCTGCACGGTCATCTTGTCCCAGATCGGCGTGCCGTAGATGGCGCTCACCGAGTCAGGCAGGCCGAGGGAGTCGTACGGATCGACCTCGAGGGACCAGTCGATACGGGAGTTCTGATCCCACTGCTTGTCCTTGCCCTTCTGGTACAGCGACAACAGCCGGTCCCGGCCGGCGTCGTACTCCCAGTTGAAGCGCGCGTCCCCCGCCATCGGCACGTCCCAAGTCGTGGCAACGTCGACCGGCTTGGCGTACTTGTCCGAAGTGCTCATGCGGGGGTTCCTCCAGGGAGCAGGCGGTCAACGAGGTGAGCGATCTGGCGAGCCGTCACATCGGCAGGAGCCGCCGGCGTGACGATGTGGCTGACGGTGAGGCGGACGACGGTGTCGGCGACGAAGTGCAGGTCGCCCTCGGGCAGGTCGCTCCAGTGGTTGCGCAGGTAGGCCACGTGCCGCTCCGTGACCGCGGCAATGAGCGCCTCGGACCGGGTGGTGAGGAACGGCAGCAAACCGTCGCTGCCGTCGTCGGTGAGCACCGCCTTGATCAACGGGTCGTCTGCAGCGGTGCGCAGCGTCCAGGCGGTCGAGGCCGCGACGGCTTCCGAGGGCGTGCCCTCGGAGCCGGTGAGCTCGGCCTCTGAGCCGTCGACAAAGCGGGCGGCCTCCCGCAGCGCGAGAGCCTGGGCGAGGCCGTCCTTGGTACCGAACTCGGTGTAGAGCGTCTGTCGGCTCACCCCTGCCGCAGCAGCGACATCGGCCATCCGCGCCCGTGACCAGCCGACAGTGACGGCAGCGTCGTACGCCGCGTCCAGGAGGGCCGTACGGATCGGTGACACAGGTCACATGCTTTACATAAACGACCGTGGTGTCAAGTAGGCGTTCAGAAGGCTGACGGCAACACACCACTGCGGGCGATGGCCCGCTCGTCGGTGCCGAGGTAGGACGCGATGACCGCCGGGTCGTCGCGGACCTGCAGAGGACTACCCACCGCCAGCGTCTTCCCGATCGCCAGGCATTGCACCCGGTCGCTGATCGACATCACCAACGGGATGTCGTGTTCGACGATGACGAGCGTCGCGGACAACTCGTCGCGGATCCGCAGCAGCAAGGGACCGAACACCTCGGTCTCGCGCTGGGCGAGCCCCGCGGTCGGCTCATCCAGCAGCAGCACCCGGGCGTCCTGCGCCAGCAAGCAGGCCAGCTCGACGATCCGGCGCGTGCCCGTCGACAGGGTGCGCACGGAAACGTCGGCGTAGCGGTCCAGCCCGAGCAAGCCGATCGCGTCGCGGGCGACCGCCTGCTTGCGCCGCTCCCCCGTGCGGGCTGGCGGCAGGCCCAGCATCGAGGGGACCAGTTCGGCCCGCTCCCGCGATTCCAGCGCGACCAGCACCGACTCGCGCACGGTCAGGTCATCGAACAGCCGGGCGTCCTGAAAGATCCGACCCAGACCCAGCCGGGCCCGCAGGTGGGCAGGCACGCCGGTGACGTCCTGACCGAGCAGGCTGACCGTGCCGGCATCGGCGCTGACGAACCCTGAGGCGACGCCGAGCAGGGTCGACTTGCCCGCCCCGTTGGCACCGATCAGCCCGAGCACCTCGCCGGGGTGGACGACAAGGTCGACCCCGTCGAGCGCGGTACGGCCGCCGAAGTGCACGCCGATGCCGCGCAGCGACAGGACTGGGCCGGGCGGCATCGGCACCAGGGCGTTGTGGCGCAGGCTTCGTACGACCGCGGGCGGCCGCGGTGGCGGGATCGTGCGGCCGCGCGCGAGCGCGCCGAGAATCGCGTTGCGGCCGAGCTGGAGCAGCGACCTGAGTCCTCCGGGCAGGTAGAGCAGGAGCAGGAGCAGCCCGATGCTGCTCGTGAGCAGTCGGACCACGTCGCCGCCGCCAAACAGCGCCGGAATGCCGAAGACGTAGGCCGCCCCGAGCACCGCTCCCGACACGCTGCCCACCCCGCCGATCATCACCAGCGCGACGACGGTGAGGGAGTCGTACACGGAGAACTGCGTATAGCCGACCGAGCGCTCCAGGCCGGCGAACATCGCACCGGCGAAGGAGGCCAGCCCACCCGAGATCGCAAAGGCCAGGAGAAGAGAGGCGACCGGCGAAACAGTGAGCGAAGCAGCTCGGTCCGGGTTGGAGCGGGCGGCGATGATCGAGCGCCCGATGCCACTGCGGCGCAACGCTGTCACCAGCAGCGCACAGCCAGAGAGAGCCGCCAGGCACAGGTAGTAGTAGGTCGGTCCATTGCGCAGGTCGAGCCCCAGCAGCCGTCCGGGTTCGAAGGTCAGCACCTTTGCGTCGCCCACCAGGAAGCCAGCCTGGAACAACGAACTTGTGGCCGCGACGGCGAAGGCGAGCGTCGTGACAGCGAGAAACAACCCGCGGACGAGGAGCGCTGGCAGCCCGATCACGAGCGACGCGACAACTCCCAGGATGGTCGCCTCGGCGACGGCTGCAGGGAAGGGAACCCCGCGCTGTACGAGTGCGGCCGCCGTCATCGCCCCCAGCCCGTAGAAGGCGATCTGGCCCAGCGACAGCTGCCCAGCCCACCCAGTGAGTACGACCAAGGACAGCCCGACGATCGCGAAGGGCGGGACGCGCGAGGCAGCCGACAGTTGGCCCGCGTCGAGCCCGAGGAGTGGCACACACAGAGCGGCGCCACCGGCGACCGTCCAGCCGATCGCCCCGGAACGTTCGGCCCACCACACGCCGCGCAGGGCGGCCGGAATCGGCCGGTCTGCGGCGAACACTGCCAGCGAAGCTGCGTCAGCGCTGCGCCCCCCACGTCCGTCGCGGAACGCTCGGTAGAGCACCAGGGCGAGGACCGCGAAGAACAGCGACGCATCGAGGTAACCCGTCTTGCCAGGGAAACTCACCTGCAGCACCGCGTCGGCGATGCCGATCACCACCCCGCCGACAAGGGCAAGGGGCAGAGAAACCAAGCGCCCCACCAGGGCAGCGGCGAGCGCCCGCAACAGCAACGCGGGTCCGAAGCCGATGTCGACGGAGCCGACCCGGCTGCGCAGCAAGCCGTTTGCCAGCACCACGGTAAGCACCGCGACGCCGCCGGCCAGCGCCCAGACCAACGTGGAAACCTTGCGGGTCGAGATACCGGCGAGCTCGGCCGCGTCGGCGTTGTCCGCAGCGGCCCGGACGGCGAGCCCGGTCGGCGTGCGGTTGAGGAACACCGTCAGGGCCAACACGGCTGCCGGGATCATCCCCAGGGTGAGGAAACCGGTGCCGTCGATGGTGACGCTGCCCAAGGAGACGACCCGGTCGATGGCCTCGGGGAAGGCCGCCCCCGGAGTGGAGACGTCCGGGAGCGCGATCTGAGCGACCAGCAGTAGCTGCGAGACACCCAGGGTGGCGACCAGCAGCACCACGCGCGGAGAGTTGGCCAGTCGACGTACGACCACCAGCTCCACCAACGCGCCGATGGCTGCACCGACCGCAATGACCACGGGTAGCGCGGCAAACCACGGCACGCCTCCATCGATGACCATGCGGGCGAGCAGCGCAGCCCCGAAGGCACCCGTCTCAGCGTGTGCCAGGTTGACCACGCGACTGGCCCGAAAGACCAGGACCAGTCCAGCCGCCAGCACGCCGTACGACAGCCCGATGAGCAGGCCGGTCACGACGATCCCGGCAGAGAAGTCCAACCCCAGCAGCGTCATCCGATTAGCGGAAGCGTGCGGCAAAGAGGTCGGTCTGCGGCTTCCAACACTTGCAATCCAGGAAAGCCCGCGAGATCCGCACCGCCTGCGGGGCGTCGTAGCGATTGGCCGTGAACGACGATGGACCGTACGCCGGGTTGGCGAACGACCCGACCGACCCAACGGCGCGCACGAAGCTGGCTCGAGTCGGATTGACGCCAGCCCGCTCGAAACCCTGGCGAAGCACCTCAAGAAGACCGCAGACGGCCAGTGCGTTGAAGTAGCTGCTGTCGGCGGCGTTACGGTCGATCCTGGACCTGGTCTGCGTCTCGTACGTCCTACGGCAGGAGGCGTCGATGGCCGGCTCCGGCTTCCCCACGCGGCCCTCGCCGACGCGACCAGACGTGACGGAAAGCGCCCGCTTGAAGAAGCTGTTGTTCTGACCGTCCAGGAAGGAGTCGCCGTTCATCGCGAAGTCGAAGTCACTCACGGCGTAGGCCGGGGCGCAGCCGTTAAACCGCTCGGCATTGCTGTTGAACTGGTCGGCGTAGAGCTCGTTGACGAGCAACAGGACGTAGTCGACTCCCTTGGTGCAGAAGTCCTGCGCAATGACCGGGAGCTGGCGTAGGGCAAGGGCGACGTCGCTGGAGGACGTCACGCCCTCAGCGGCTTGGTGGCCATGGTTTTTCAGGGCGGTCACGACCGCCTTGCTGTCGGGCTCGAGGTAGCCGTCCTCATAGAGGACCCCAACCTTTTTGCCCGTGAACTCACCGATCCGGTTGAGCTCGTTCTCCATGTTGAGCACGGTCCGCAAGGTCGACGGCTGGGTGGTGACGAGGTAGCCCTTGGCCGCGCCGTAGTAGCCGGAGACGGCACCGTCGTTGGACAGGAACGGCAGTTTCTGGTCGACCGCGCACTTGAGGATCGGGTCGCCGTAGACGCCCAAGACCTGCAAGACCGCGAAGACCCGGTCGGTCTGCCCGAAGGACGTGCACGCGTCGCGCATCGTCTGCTGGTCGGTGATGTCCACCTTGCGGTACGTGACCTTGAGGGTGCGACCCCCGATCCCTCCCTTGGCGTTGGTGCCGTTGACGTAAGCGTTGACGTAGGCCATCTGTGACGCGACGTCGTAGCCGGGGACCGTCGCCCCGACGTCGCTGGCACGACCGAAGTCGATGAGGAACGCACCGACCGTCAACGTCGTGGCGGTGACGCCCTGGTCTGACGCGGTCCGCGCGACCGAGCCACCCCCGCGCGACCCGCCGGTGCTCGATCCGCCGGATCCAGTGGCGCTGCCGGCCGGACCGCTCCCTGACGCCGATCCAGCAGCGCCAGCAGAGCCTCCCGAGCCGGTCGCAAGCCCACTCCCGCCAGCCAACAGTCCGGTGACGTCGCCACCCAGAGCCGCCGGACCCGTCGCCGGGCTGCCCGGCGCGGCAACGCCACCGTCGAGCGGCGCGCCCGGGGCGAAGCTGCTCGGACCGCCTGCGGCGAGACTGCCGTCGCTGTTGCTGCTGGGTCGATCACCGATCGCCAGCGGGATGCCGACGGACACGGCGAGCAGCGTAGAGACGGCGCCGGCGAGGAAGGCGTACGTACGCCCGCGGCCGGGAAGCGGTGGTAGTTGGGGTGCCGGCGCTGGCGGCATGGACTCGGTCACGAAGTACTCCTCAGCGGGGTCAGGGACACGCGGTAGGACTGGGTGGATCCGCCCGGTACGGCGGCGACGGCGAAGCCACGCGGATCGTTACGGGCAGTGAAACGGCTCAGGTCGAACGTGTAGCGGCCGCCCGCACCGAGCACACCGGGCGCGCACGCTCCAGCGTCGAAGGGCACGGCCGGCCCTGGACGCCCCGCGCGCCAGTCGGCGGTCCTGTTGCGGCAGGCCTGCAGGCTGGGGCTGCTCGGACCGGACGAGCCGTCCGGCGACGCGACGAGGACGAGGCGGCTCTGGTTGCCGGCAAGGCGTACGTACGAGGTCGTGGTCGGCACGCCTTTGTCGACAGCCACCGGAAGCGCCCCGACGGGCACCCGCGCGCCGTCCGTGGTGCCGCTCGTCGCGAAGCCGCTCTCGACCACGCGTAGGCCCACGTCCTGAGGGCCCACCGCCGCGGCCGGGTCAGGCGTGATCGACGCAACAGGGGCCGCAACGGGTTCGGCCTGAGCCACCAGGCGGTGGCGTTGGTCGAGGACCGGTGGCAGTGACGTGGCCAGCAGAACGCCACCCAGGACGATTCCCAGCGACAGGGTCCAGGCCTGGCCAGACGTGAGGCCGAGGCGGCGTAGGTAAGGCTCGATCATGACTGGACCCCGCCGAGGAAGACCGCGCGGGCGAGGTCGTCGCGGGCCAGCAGTTCGGCCGCCGAGCCAGCGAAGCGGATCTGACCCTTCTCCATGAACACGGCCCGATCCGCGACCGAGAGCGCCACGTTGAGCGACTGCTCCACGAGCACCATCGTGACGCCCTGCGCCTTGAGCCGCTCGACGACGACGAGCAGGTCCTGCACGACTACGGGAGCGAGCCCGAGAGACAACTCATCGATGAGCAGCAGACGGGGCCGCAGCAGCAGTGCCTTTCCGATCGCGAGCATCTGTTGTTCGCCGCCGGACAGGGATCCCGCACGCTGATCGAACCGCTCCCCCAGCCGGGGCAGCAGAGCCACGACCTCCTCGACGCGGGACCTGATCTCGACCCGGTCCCAGCCGAACCGATGCGCGCCGGCCAGCAGGTTCTCCGCGACGGTCAGGGACGCGAAGACGGCCTTGCCGCCAGGCACCTGCACGATGCCGAGACCGACCCGGGTCACCGCGTCGGTAAACGTCATGGTCCGGCCGTCGAGGCGCAGCACGCCCCGCGACGGGGTGAGCAGGCCCGACACCGCGCGCAGCAGCGTCGACTTACCGGAGCCGTTGGTGCCGAGCAGAGCCAGCACCTCGCCCTCGCGCACGTCCAGGTCGACGCCGAATAACACCTGCACCGGTCCATAACCGGCGTCCAGATTGCGCACCTGCAAGACCGGCACCTCGCCGCCGGCGCGAACCCGCACTGCCTCCGCCTGCTCCTCTTTGACCTCTTCGACGGTCAGTGACAGGTCCCGTCGGGCGAAGCGGGCGCCATAGGCCGTCAGCGCCGCCGCTCCCAGCGAGGCTGGGACACTCACGACCACGAGGGCCGTACGCGGACCGTAGGCGTCGCTGACCAAGCCGGTGATGACGTTGCCCAGCAATCCCCCCAGCAGCAGGATGTAGATCCCCAGCAGGGCATAGCCCAGGGTTCGCAGCCGGGTCGGGACGACCGCCGCGACGAACACGTAGACCGGCACCAGCCCGAGCTGCAGGAAGAGCTTGGCGACGCCCATACCGGCGACGAGCCCGACGACGCCGCCGGGCAGGTGCAGCGCGATCGGCAACAACACCGCGAAGGCCGCAGACGATCCGGCCATGAACAACACCGCCTTGGGTGGGCTCTGTCGGAAGAGCCGATCGCCGATCACGCCGCCGGTGATGACGCCAATCAGTGACACCGCCTCGACCGCCGCCACCGCGTAGCCGCGCTCGAGGGCGTCCAATCCGTAGGACCGCTCGAGCAGCAGACCGAAGTACGTGGGGACGCTGGTGATCGAAAAGCCCAGCACCCCGACGCCAACGAGCAGGAAGAACAGCGTGCGGATGGACAGCAACCGCTGCACAGCGGGCCCCAAGGCCACCGGGGGTTCAGTGATCCGGTCCCCCGCGAGCCGCTCGGCCTCCTCCTCGCCGAGGACGGCCGCCAGGTCACCCCGGCCGCGGGCCGGTTCGCGCAGCCGCAGGGCGGCGAGCCCGGCGGCGAGGGACAACACCCCAAGGACGACGTACGCGGCCCGCCACCCCTCGTTCCCGCCGGCCACCGCGGCGATGCCGCCGGCGAGCAGCGGACCGACGATGTAGCCGAGCGAGGGCATGAGGTTGTGCACCGAGAAGACCTTGGCCCGCCCGCGCAGCGGGTAGGCGTCGGCGAGCAGCGAGGAGTTGACCGGCAGGATGCTGGCCTGGCCGGCCCCGGTCACGAGCCGGGCAGCCGCGAGCTGCCACACCGCCTGCACGGTCCCGGTCAGCACCGTGGCGACCGCGGCAACGGACGCGCAGGCAGCCGTCAGTCGGGTGCGACTCACCCGGTCGCCCAGGATCCCCAGGGGGATGGCTCCGACGACGAAGGTCAGTGCGGCCAGGCTTGCCACGACCCCGAGCCCGGTGTCGGACAGGCCGAGCGAGCGCTGGATGTCCGGACCGAGCACGGACAGCGCAGCACTGCCGGCATAGTCGAGCAGGTTGAGCAGCGACAGCACGAGCAGCAGCCCGAGCCCGCCCGCAGCCACCGTCTCGCGCAGGCTGAGTGCCGCACCGCCCACCCCGGGCAGCAGGTCGTCGGGTAGCTCCACGACCTCGGGCGATGGATCGCCCGAGGAGGCACGGTCCCGCGCGGACTCAGCGGCAAGAAGCGCCACGGTCAGACTCGCCGGATCCTGCGCCGACGGCTCCGTACCCACGGCAGCATCGAGCTGCGTCGAGGTCACGGCGATGGCTCCGTCAGGTCGGTGGTGGTCGGACAAGTCTCGCAGTCCTTCGTCCCGACCAGCCTGTACGGATGGCTCAGCGGACCGTGAACTGCAGATCCGGGCTTCGACCCTCGACGTGGGTGAGGTCGGAGGTCGTGGCCGCGAACAGCGGAAACGCCCCTGGCACGGTGAAGCGGTGGCTCGCCGCCCACACGCCCGAGCCGTCCACGGCGCCCCGACTCACCCGCACCGGACCTCGCGCCGTCATCGCGAACACCGTCACCAGCTGGCCCGGTCGGATCGGCCGGACCTGGCCGGTCATCGTGAAGGTCCGGGCGGCCGTTTGCACCGTGCGCAGCGAGATCCACGGGGACACACCGACGACGATGCTGTCGCTTTCCTGCCCGCCGATGCGCACCTTGAGGCGGGTATTGGTCTGCGGGGCGACCACGAACGTGTAGGCCCCGGTCGAGGTCGCGGTCGTCGTACGAACCACCCGGTAGTCCGTCGAAGGACGGCTGTAGGCCAGCAACTCCACGGTCTGATCCGGATCGGCGGCGCCACCCATGCTGGCCGACATCCCGGTCCGAATCAAGGCGGATCCGTTCTCCAACGTGGGAGCTGGCGGCGGTGCCTGGCTCCCCCCGGGAACCGATGACGGCGGCGGTGGGGTGAAATCGACGTCGGCGACGGTGGCGGCGCACGGGTTGACGTAGAGCCCGACCTCCTTGTGGCGCACTCCCTCTGTTGTCGTCGTCCACACCTGGTAGCGCTGGTTGGCGGCGAGGTTGGGCACGATGTAGGTGCCGTCGCTGCCGACCGTGCCGACGTTCCAGCCCAGGGTGGGCCGGCCCACCGGGTCGTAGCGATCAATCGACCACGCGATGGCCCTGGTCAACGTGATGGGGGCGCCGTCCTTGGTGGCCCGGCCGGACACCTCACCGGTGTCACCGCCGGCGGAGCAGATCAGCGGCAGGCGCAGATCGATGTCGTCGAACGTGGGCGTCTTGACGTTGTGGCGCATGGCATGTCCGTAGCGCGTCTCGGTCGTCACGCCCTTCTCGTTCTTGGGATAGACCTCGAGGTACACGTTGGCGGTGTTGGCCGGGATGGTCGCGTTCCACCGGATCGTCGCC
>JBKJLP010000433.1:0-5462 GCA_046596735.1 Mycobacteriales bacterium
CACTGGCGCTCCACCGCCCGAGTCGGCGAGCTGATGGTGCGCCAGGAGGGGCACCGGCTGCAGAGCCGGTGCTCCCTGCTGCTGGACAGTCGCGCCGCGAGCCATCGGGGCGACGGACCCGGCTCGTCCTTCGAGTGGGCCGTCAGCGCCGTCGCCAGCATCATCACCTCCCTGTTGCAGCAGGGCTTCGGGCTCCGGCTGCTCGCCGAGACCGGCCGCGACCTGCTGCCTCCGGCCGGCCAGCTGAGTGAGGGCGTGATGCTCGACGTGCTGGCCGGAGTCGGCACCTCCCGTGGGTCGACCCTCGCGGGCGCCACGCGCGAGCTGCACCGAAGCGGGCTCGACGGAGCGCTCATCGCCGTGCTCGGGTTGCTGTCCCCGCAGGACGCCGACGAGCTGGCCCGGCTGCGCCAGGGCGCTGGCCGGTGCATCGCGATCCTCCTCGACGCTGAGAGCTGGGGGTCGCGAGTGGTGGCGACACCCAGCCAAGATCAGGCGGCGAGGCGACTGGAGACGGCCGGTTGGCGGGTCCTGCGGGTCCCGCACGGGACCACGCTGGTCTCCCTGTGGCCGGCCGCCGCCATCAAGGCGGTCTCAGCGTGAGTGTTCTGAGCCGCGTGAGCACGGCGGACCGGATGACGCTGGCCGGCGGGCTGGCCGTCGCGATGGCGTGTGCGGCCTTTGCACCACTGTTCTCCGGCCGGGGCTGGGTGGGTGAGGTCCTGGGCGCGGTCGCCGTCGTCGTGCTGGCCGGACTGGCCGGACGCCGGCTCGGCCTTCCCAGCGGGCTGCGGCCGCTGCTGGGGCTGGCCGCTCTCGGCGGTTACCTCGTGGTCGTCTTCGCGAGCGACACGCTGTCCCAGGCAGTCGTGCCGGGAGCCCGCACGTGGGACGCACTCGAGCGACTGCTCACCTCGGGCAACGCGGACGCCGAGCGCTACCGGGCGCCCGTCCCCACGACGCAGGGCCTGCTGCTGATGACGAGTGCCGGCACCGGACTCGTGGCCGTCGTTGTCGACACCCTGGCGGTCAGCCTGCAGCGGGCCGCTCTCGCCGGCCTGCCCCTGCTGACGCTGTTCGCCGTACCCGCCGCGGTCGTGCCGGGAGGCATCGGCGGCGTCCCGTTCCTCATGAGCGCCGCAGGCTGGCTGCTGCTGCTTGCGGTCGAGGGCCATGACGCGGTCAGTCGCTGGAGCACGGCGCACACGCCGACAACGGCTGAGCGCAGCCTGGGGCGGCTGGGACGCCGGATCGGCGTCAGCGCGTTGGGCGTCGCCGTCGTGGTGCCTTTGCTCGTGCCGGGCCTGGACCGGACGCTGATCGGCGGATCGGGCGACGGCGCGGACGAGGGGCCCACCGGGTCGAGCTCGGCACAGACCTACAACCCGATCACGCGGCTGCGCTCGCAGCTGTCCCTGCCGACACCTGTCCCGCTGTTTCAGTACCGCACCGACGACCCGTCCCCCGACTACATCCGGCTCACCACCCTGGACCGCTACGACGGCACCGGTTGGTCAGCCTCCCCGCTCTCTGCGCGCCGGGATGACGCCCGGGTGCAGAAGGGGATCCGCACCCCTGCCGAGGAGGATGGGCCGCACCAGCCGTTGTCGATGCGCGTCGTGCTCAAGGGCGGTCTCGAGGTGTTCTGGCTGCCACTTCCCTACGGCCCGACCAAGGTCGAGGTGCGGGGCACCTGGCTCTGGGACCCCGCGAGCCAGACCGCCTTCTCGGCCTCGCGCACGACTAAGGGCCTCGCCCCCTACGACGTCACCGCGCGCCGGGTGCTCCCCGACCGGGAGGCGCTGACCCAAGCCGACGTCGCTCCGATCAACCCGGCGATCCAGGCGCGCTATGGCACGCCTGTCCGGGTGACCGCTGCCGTCCGCCGCCTGACCGAGCAGGTCACTGCCGGGGCGACCACCACCTTCGCCAAAGCGGCCGCGATCCAGGCCTTCTTCGCCGACCGGGACAACCACTTCGTCTACGACCTGTCCCCCTCGCTGCCCCGGAAGGGCCAGGACCAGCTGGAGGCGTTCCTGCGGGGACGGCGCGGTTTCTGTGAGCAGTACGCCACCGCCATGGCCGCCATGCTGCGGGTCGCTGGCCTGCCGGCGCGCGTCGCGGTCGGGTTCACGCGCGGGCAGGCAGTGCGTCGAAGCTCCCCCGGCCCTCAGGCCTTCAGCGTCACGACCCGCGATGCCCACGCCTGGCCCGAGGCGTGGTTTGCCGGCACCGGCTGGGTCCGGTTCGAGCCGACCCCGGCCGAGAGCGGTTCGACGGTGCCTTCCTATACGCAGGCGCCAGCGGCGATCGGCCGGCCGCAACCGACGTTGCCCAAGAACGGCCAGCCCTCTGCAAGGCCGACTCCTGCCAGCCCCCGGCTGGAGCGCGAGCTCGAGAACTCCGGCGGCGTCGGGGCAGCCGACCGCACGAGCTCCGGCACCCGGTGGATCAGGTGGGGTTTTGCGCTGCTCGTGCTGGCACTGGTCGGCGCCACCCCCGCTGCCCTGACCGTGTTGCGCCGTCGGCTGCGGTGGCGCCGAGCCGGTCCCTTGACGGCCTGGGAGCAGCTCCAGGAGGACGCCCAGGACGTCGGCCACACCTGGCGCGCCGGCGACTCCCCCCGTGCCGCTGCGGGCAGGTTGGCCGCCTCTCGCCGACTGCCCGACCCAGCGCAGGCAGCACTCGGACGGGTGGCGCTGGCTGCTGAATTGGCGAGGTACTCCGGTCGCCCCGGCGGCGACTCAGCGCACCTCGCGGGCGACGTCGTGGTCGTGCGGTCTGCGCTCCGACACGGTTGCGCGCGGGGCGTGCGCTGGCGGGCTGTTATGTGCCCTCCGTCGACGATCCGTTGGGCAGCCGGCGGGGCCGGTGACGTGCTGGAGCGAAGCACCGATCGCCTTGAGGACGCCATTGCGACGGTGCTTCCACGCCGTTGACCACATTGGTGGCGTGGTCCAGTGGAAATCGCGAGGCAGGGCCAGTTATCCGGTCTGACGTCGGCGGAAGCTGAGGAGTCCGGCTATATCAACGACAAGCAGCAAGATGGCGACGGCGACCGCCGTGCCGTGGCTCGTTCGGGTGCCACGGATCGGCCCGACCGTGGCGATTCGGCGTGGGGACGCCAGCACGGGCGAAGCCGTCACGGGCGGGGTCGTGACCCTCGGCGTGGGGTGGTGGCTCGCTGACGGCGTGGCGGACGGCGACCGAGACGGGGAGTGCCGAGGCGTCGGCTTCGGGGTCGGCGTGGAAGTGGGGGTTGGCGACGCGCGTGGCGACGGGGAGCGAGTTGGCGTCGGGGACGGCCCATCCACAATGAAGTCGGTATCGGCCACCGCGAAGGCCATGTCCGAGGCGTAACAGTCGGCGCTAAGGATGTACTTCCCGGCGGGGGCGTCGGTGGGGACAGTCAGGTCGCCGGAGAATGAACCATCGTCCGCGATGGCGTACCTCTCTCTAGCTCGTGCGGTCGTCTCGTCAGGATCGCCACGGTAATAGAGGTAGACCGCCGCGTACTCGTATGGCTTCCCCTCGTAGTGGCAGCCGGTGCCTTCGACGTGGATGACGGTCCCGGGTTTGCCGTGGCTCGGGGTGTAGGTGAACGTGTAGCCGGGGTTGGCCTCCTGGGCGCTCGCCGGGAACGCGGTCGCCAAAAAGAGCAGGCCGAAGGCAAGGGCAGCGAACAGGCTGGCGTGGCGACGCTCTTTCATGTCAACTCCCTTCGGCTCGCGGCTTCATCCGGTCATCGGGGGCAGGGCCAGTTATCCGGTCTGACGTCGGCGGAAGCTCAGGAGTCCGGCTATATCAACGACAAGGAGCAGGATGGCGACGGCGATCGCCGTGCCGTGGCTTGTTCGGGTGTCGCGGATCGGCCCGACGGTGGCGCTGCGGCGTGGGGACGTCAGCACGGAGGAAGCCGTCACGGGCGGGGTCGTGATGCTCAGCGTGGGGCGGCTCGCTGACGGCATGGCGGACGGCGACCGAGACGGGGAGTGCTGAGGTGTTGGCTTCGGGGGCGGCGTGGAAGTGGGCGTCGGCGACGGACGCGGCGACGGGGAGCGGGTCGGCGTCGGGACCGGCCCATCGACCGTGAAATCGCTGTCGGCCACGACGAAGGCCATATCCGAGGCGTAACACTCAGCCGTCAGCAGATCCTTGCCCGGGCGAGCGTGCTCGGGCACGGTGAGGTCGCCGGAGAACGACCCGTCGTCCGCGATGACGTACCTCGCCTGGGCTTCGCCGGTGACTTCTCCGTTGTTCTCCCGGCGGAACAGATAGACCTTGGCGTACTCGTAGGGCTTGCCTTCGTAGTGGCAGCCGGTGCCTGCGACGGAGATGACGGTACCGGGGTTGCCGTGGCTCGGGGTGTAGGTGAACGTGTAGCCGGAGTTGGCCTCCTGGGCGCTCGCCGGGAGCGCGTTTGCCAAAAGGAGCAGGCCGAAAGCAAGGGCGGCGAGCAGGCTGGCGTGGCGCTGCTGCTGCATGTCCTCACTCCCTTCGGCTCGCGGCTTCATCCGGCCATCGGTGGCAGGGCCAGTTATCCGGTCCGACGTCGGCGGAAGCTCAGGAGTCCGGCTATATCAACGACAAGGAGCAGGATGGCGACGGCGATCGCCGTGCCGTGGCTCGTTCGGGTGTCGCGGATCGGCCCGACGGTAGCGCTGCGGCGTGGGGACGGCAGCACGGGGAAAGCCGCCACGGGCGAGGACGTGACGCTCAGCGTGGGGCGATGCCTCGGGGACGGCGTAGCGGACGGCGACCGAGACGGGGAGTGCTGAGGTGTTGGCTTCGGGGGCGGCGAGGAAGTGGGGGTCGGCGACGGAGGGGGGGTCGGGGAAGGGCTCGGGGGCGCGCCGTCAACGGTGAAGTCGAAATCCCCAAGGGGGAAGACCATGTCGGCGGCGTAACAATTTGCTGTGAGGATGTCTTTGCCCGGCCGCGCGGCGTCCGGCACCGTGAGGTCGCCGGAGAACGATCCGTCATCCGCGATGGCGTACGTCGCCTCGGCCTCGTTAGTGACTTCTCCGTTCTTCTCCCGAAAGTAGAGGGCCACCCTCGCGGACTCGTAGGGCTTGGCTTCGTAGTGGCAGCCGGTGCCTTCAACGTGGATGACGGTGCCGGGTTTGCCGTGGCTCGGGGTGCGGGTGAACGTGTATCCGGGGTTGGCCTCCTGGGCGCTGGCCGGGAGCGCGGTTGCCGAAATGAGCAGGCCAAGAGCGAGGGCGGCGAACAGGATGGAGTGGCGCTCCTGCTGCTGCATGTCCTCACTCCCTTCGACTCGCGGCGCGTGGCGGTGCGGCCGGGTGCCCGGCCCCGCGCAACGGTATTCGCTGCGCGGGGCGGGGGGCCCTGCATTACCTCTAGACCATGGTGCATCCGATGGTGCTGTCGCTGCCGCTGCTGACGTTGACGGCAATCACGCAGACTTCCTGGCCGGGCCCGATGCCGACCGCGCCGCTGGT
>JBKJLP010000477.1:0-3334 GCA_046596735.1 Mycobacteriales bacterium
CGCCACCTTGAGCACGATGGCGCTGCTTCGACGCCGACGCATCCGCGCTCGCCAGCCGGAGGCCGCGGTGACATCCATCCGCTGATGATGCCTGAAGGCTTCAGGCGGACAGCGAACCATTGGCAACCGGGAGGACCCCTGGTGCCTTGGGCGCGGTGCGCCCCGACTCGTGAGTGACCGCGAAGGCGTTGTACTCCGGCATGTCCTTGGCGAGCGACAGGTCCCGTACGACGGCAATCTCGCCGCTGTGTACGTCGAAGGTACCGACGGCTCGGGTTCCAGCGTCACCTGTCTGCCACAGGACGTAGATCGATGTGTCGGTGTTGTTGGGCTTGAGGCCGCTCACGATCAGCGACACGCTGCTCTGCCCGTGCAGCACGGCGAAAGCCACGGCGCGGCCAGATTCGTCCGACAGTTGCACTCGCCGTGTTGAGGGCGACTCCAGCAGCTCGACGGCTGCGGTGAGCCGCTGCGTGCGCTGCTCCGTGGACGACTGGTCCCGTTGCAGCGCCACGTTCCATATGCCCAGCGACAGCACGAGGGCAGCCGCGGCGGCCACGGCGAGCCAACGCTGTGGAGCGCGGGCCTGCCGGCGACGGCGGACGGCATCGAGTGGTGTCGGCTCGCTCAGTGCTGTGTCGTCTGACACGAGGCCGGACTGCCGCCCAGAGGCAGCCACACCAGCCCGGATCCCCTCCAGCAACCCGTCCGGCAGCGGCACAGGCTCAGCGGCATAGGCGAGGTGGGACAGCGTGTCGAGATGCTCGGCCAGCGAGCGTTCGCAGGGCGCGCAGGCGTTCAGGTGCTGGAGGAACTCCTGCTCCTCACCAGGCTCGAGCGAGGCGAGGGCGTGGCCGGCAGCCAGCTCCTCATAACGCTCGTGGGACGCGGTGCTCATCGCGGGTTCCTCGGATCGGGCGCGCTGACGGGGGAATCGAGGTCGATCGCGGAGTCCGCGATGCCTTCCAGGGCGTCACGCAGGCGCCGCATGCCGGCGAGCATGCGGGTCTTGACGGTGCCGAGCGGGGTCGAGGTCAGCCCGGCGATCTCGCGCTGGGTGTATCCACCGAAGTAGGCCAGGGTGAGCGCCTCACGCTGCGGGGCGGGCAGGGTCTGCATCGCTTCGCGGACGCGGGAGCGGCGCAGTAGCGACCAGACCTCGTCCTCCACCTTCGGAGCGTCAGACTCCAACCCATCGAGCGCATCCGGTGCGGCCCGGCGCTTGCGCAAGTTTTCCTCGCGCCGCACGGCGTCGACGGCCTTGTGGTGGGTCATGGTGAGCAACCATGAGGAGAAGCTGCCCCGCGCGGTGTCAAACTTGCTGGCGTCTCGCCACACGGTCAGAAAGACCTCCTGCACGACATCCTGTGCGAACTGATCGTCGGCAAGAATCCGCCGGGCAAGGCCGTAGCAGGGGCGGCCGTAGCGCTTGTAGAGCGCCTCGATCGCGGCACCGTCGCCCTCACTGACTCGGGCAACCAACGCCCGGTCGTCGAGGCCGTCAAGTCCGTCACCCTGCGGCGAGGCCGCGGCGACACGCTGATGCGGTGCGTCACCAGCGGGCCCGCCACGCGGCAGGGTCATCGTCATCCTCACGGCTGTTGTTCGCACGGGGTCGCCCAGCGGATGGGTGTCAGCACGCTACCGCGTGGCGGGGACCACGCTCACGCACGGCTCATACGGGTGAACCTCACAGTGAGGAAGCCCTTCCTGTCGATTAGACGGACCGCCAAGGGGGATCACGGATGTGTCCCCACAGGCAACAGCACCCTGAGAAAGGCAGCACCGTGACCAGCCCCACCTGCGTCAGCAGCAGACTCGACCTGCGCTTGGTCGTCGCTTCTGGTGCGTCGCTTCCTGTGTCCGCCACGCTGCGCTACGACGTCGACGACCCCTACGCGGTAACCGTTGCGTTCAACACCAGCGACGGCCGCAACGACGACACGGAGGTCGTCGAGTGGACCTTCGCTCGGTCGCTGCTCGCCGACGGCGTCAGCGTTCCGGCGGGGCATGGTGACGTGCGGGCCTGGCCTGCCGACGCCGCGGGGGAGCCTGTCGTTTGCCTGTCACTGTCCTCTCCCTCTGGCACGGCGCTGTTCGAGTTGCCGACGCGCGCGCTGGTCGAGTTCCTGACTCGTACGTTCGTCTCCGTTCCCACCGGCGCGGAGAGCGACCACGTCGACCTCGACGCCGAGCTGGCGCTCCTGCTGTGGGCCGAGCCCGAGACCTGATCCTCTGCTAACGTTCCCGCCTGTCGAGCAGGGGATTTCGCCCTGCGACACGCGGACGTGGCTCAGTTGGTAGAGCACAACCTTGCCAAGGTTGGGGTCGCGGGTTCGAATCCCGTCGTCCGCTCGGAGAAGGCGCCCTCGGGCGTCGCGCTGGTGCCGGCTTACCCCGGCCCCGGCCGGGTGGCCGAGTGGCTTAGGCAAGGGCCTGCAAAGCCCTGTACGCGGGTTCGATTCCCGCCCCGGCCTCCCGCCGCCTTCACGACAACTGCATACGCACGGGCGATTGGCGCAGTCTGGTAGCGCGCTTCCCTGACACGGAAGAGGTCACAGGTTCAAGTCCTGTATCGCCCACACCAAAAACCGCAGGTCAGCGCCTACACAAGCAAGATCACCTAGGCCGCGTGCCACACATCGTGCCACTACGGTCGCCGGGGCATCCCGGCTCAGCCGAGTGCCTCGAGCAGGTCACGGCCAAGGCGGTTGATCTCCTCGGTGCTGACGCCTGCCGGAGCTCCGCCCGCGGTGCGCAACCAGGCTCGAAGTCGCGCAGCGCCGTCGACGAGAACACGCTGGGCGGCACGGTGGACCTCGAGGCGCAGCGGTTCCGGGCCGGTCCGGAAGGTGTCGCTGATCTGGCCCTGGCGGTTGTGGTGACTGAGGAGCTGGTGAAGGTCCCAGGCATCACCAGCGCGCTTGGCCTGCCCGGCGCCGGAGCGGTCTTGGATGGCGTGCAGCTTCATGGCGACCAACGCCGCCGGCGTGGCGAACGGCGCGGTCGCCTGGATACGGTCCGACCCCGTCAAGGCGATGGTCAACGGTGTCGCGGTCGCGAGCGCCCAGCTGTGAGAGGACACGAACAACCGCTGACGTTCGGACAGTTCGCCGAGCTCTGCAGCAGCGGGCATCCGCCCGACTTCCAGGACCTCGACCTTCGTGCCCTGCAGCAGGACGCGATGGAGTCCACCTGCCGGGTCCACTGTGGCGCTCGACAGTGCTCGGAGCACTGCGATCGCCGCCCGCCGCTACGGCCTGGCCCGACCTGGCACCGGCGATGCGGCGGTGGCGGTGGCCCCGGTTGGCCAGGTCTTCGGCGGCAGCGGCGA